>WQUS01000306.1 GCA_009781965.1 Bacillota bacterium
TTCTCACCGGTCTTTGTTACGGGGCTTATTGGGGCACACTGATCAATGTCACCGGTTGTGTGCTGGGCAATACTTTTGTATTTGTCACCGTGCGGCAGATGCAAAATATGTTTGGCCTATTAATAAAGCGGGATGTTAAACACAAGAGCTTTTTATCCAAAGAGCAGCTGGCCAAAATAAAAAATCCGGAAATAATCGTGTTTCTTTTTTTCTTAATCCCGGGGATCCCTAACGGTATTGTTCCTTATGTGTTTGCCGAAACCAGAATATCGCTCTTAAGATACATCGCCGCGGTTATCGCCGGCAGTATTCCCGGCGCTTTTATGTGCACATTTTTAGGCGACCGGGTTTCCCGAGGCAACTTTACAACAGCCATTATTATCGCTGTTTTCGTGGTTGCTATTCTGTTGGCTGTCTTGTTGTTTAGAAACAAAATTATCGCCAAAATCACACCGGAAGAGCTCCGGTAGTTACTGGTCAGACCCTGTATTTGTTAGTACCCGTAGCCCAGGCCCGTAAAGTTATTAACCGTAAGCGATTTCTCGAAGAGTATGAGCGCACGGTTAATAACTTTGGGCCGGATGATGCGAAAGCAGTAACGTGTGACCAGTAACCTCCGGTAAGCTAAACCAAGGGGAAATTGAAAAATCCTTTGACAAGATGATCCGGATCAGGTATGATAGTTTAAACCGTTGAGACAGAAGTAACGGCATTTACGCGCCATACAGAGAGTTCGGGCGGCTGAGAACCGGGCAGGAAACGCGGAGTGTCAAATGGGCTGTTGAGGGCATGGTCAAAGGCGCGCGGCGCCGAGTATTCCATGACGCGGGGCAGGCGTTATGTGCCGGGAGTATGTTGGTACTCCGCTAAGCGCACGAGTAATCGTGAATCAAGGTGGCACCGCGAATATTTGTTAATATTCGTCCCTGATAAAGTATTTAACTTTGTCAGGGATTTTTGCGTTTCACCAATCACTATAAGGAGATGAGCACATGGCCAAAGGAAGATTTGGGATTTACGGAGGACAGTATATCCCGGAAACGCTGATGAACGCGGTTTTGGAATTGGAACAGGCGTATGAGCGCTGGCGCCGCGATCCCGAATTTGTTGCCGAACTTGATGGCCTGCTGAAAGAATACGCGGGCCGGCCCTCGCTCCTGTATCACGCCCAAAGAATGACCGCTGAACTGGGCGGAGCCAAGATCTATCTGAAGCGTGAGGATCTAAACCACACCGGTTCCCACAAAATCAATAACGTTTTGGGCCAGGCGCTGCTGGTTAAAAAAATGGGCAAGACCCGCCTGATCGCGGAAACCGGCGCGGGACAGCACGGGGTGGCCACCGCCACCGCCGCCGCCCTGCTGGGCATGGAATGTGAGATATTCATGGGCCGCGAGGATATGGAAAGGCAAGTTTTAAACGTCTACCGCATGGAGCTTTTGGGGGCCAAAGTAACCGGCGTTTCCAGCGGCACGGCCACCCTGAAGGACGCGGTGAACGCCACCATGCGCGAATGGACGGGCCGGATGGCGGATACCCACTATTGCCTTGGTTCGGTCATGGGCCCCCATCCTTTCCCCACCATCGTGCGCGACTTCCAAGCGGTAATCGGCCGGGAAACCAAGGAGCAGCTCATGGCCCTGGAAGGCAGACTCCCCGACGCCGTCATTGCCTGCGTAGGCGGGGGAAGCAATGCCATCGGTTCCTTTTATGAGTTTATTGACCATGAAACAGTAGCCCTTATCGGCTGTGAGGCCGCCGGGAAAGGCGTCGATACGCCGCAAAACGCCGCCACCATAGCCAACGGTTCCGTGGGGGTTTTTCATGGCATGAAGTCCTATTTTTGTCAGGACGAATGTGGCCAAATCGCACCGGTATACTCCATCTCCGCCGGTTTGGATTACCCGGGCATCGGTCCGGAGCATGCCGAGCTGTTTAACCGCGGCCGGGCCCGCTATGTCCCTATTACCGACGATGAAGCGGTGGAAGCCTTTGAATATCTGGCCCGCACCGAAGGAATTATCCCGGCCATTGAAAGCGCCCACGCCTTAGCCTATGCCAAACAATACGCGCCGACGCTGGGAAAAAACAAAATCATCGTCGTCACCCTTTCCGGACGCGGCGATAAAGATGTGGCGGCAATCGCCAGATACAGGGGGGTAGCCATCCATGAATAGAATTCAGAGCGCCTTTGCCGCGGGCAAAGCCTTCATTCCCTTTATTACCGGCGGGGATCCGGACATTGAGACGACGGAAAAACTGCTGTACGCCCTTTATGAGGCGGGAGCGGACGCCATTGAGATTGGCATCCCCTTCTCCGATCCTATCGCGGAGGGTCCGGTGATCGAAGCGGCGGATGAACGCGCCCTGCAAGCCGGCTGCACGGTAGATAAACTTTTTGCGCTGGTGGCGCGGGTCCGGGAAAACATTCCGGCGCCGCTTTTGTTCATGAGCTATTACAATCCCATCTTTGTTTACGGCGTGGCCAAGTTCACCGAGCGCTGCGCCGCCTGCGGCATAGACGGCCTGATCGTCCCTGATTTGCCTTTTGAAGAGCGGGATGAGCTCCTGGAGCCCTGCCAATCCCAAGGGCTGGAGCTAATCTCCCTCATTTCTCCGGCCTCGGGGGCCAGAATCGCCGTCATCGCGCCACAATCCAGCGGCTTTCTTTACTGCGTATCGTCCCTGGGGGTTACCGGCGCCAGAAGCCAGCTTGACGACAGCGCCCGCCGGATGATTGAGCAGGTTAAGCTGGTCAGCGACATCCCCTGCGCCGTGGGTTTCGGGGTTTCCACGCCGGAACAGGCGGCCAACATCGCGTCTTTCGCCGACGGGGTCATCGTCGGGAGCGCCCTGGTCCGCCTTGCCGCCGAGCACGGCCGGGACTGCGTCGCCCCAGTAGCCCAATTGGCTAGGGCAATCAAACAGGCCATGACAAATTAACTAAAGAAGAGGAGAGATAATGATGTATAAAGAAATTTTAGGCAAAATAACCACCCATCAGGAACTTACCGAGGCGGAGATCTCCGAACTGATTGGCGCCATCAACGACGGTACGGTGAGCGATGTTCAAATCGCCGGTTTTCAGGTCGCTCTGCTGATGAAAGGAGCCTCCCTGCAAGAAATCGTGTATATCGCCAGAGCCATGCGGGATAATTGCATACCCTTAAGGCCCAAGGTCGCCGACGAGCTCATGGATACCTGCGGCACCGGCGGGGGGCTGTCCACCTTCAATATTTCCACCGCCACGGCCCTGGTCGCCGCCGCCGCCGGTATTCCCATCGCCAAGCACGGCAGCCGCTCCATTGCCAGCCTCTCCGGCAGCGCCGACGCCCTGGAGGCGCTGGGGGTGAACATCAATCTGCAGCCGCACCAGGTGGAGCAAATGATTGAGGAAATCGGCATCGCCTTTCTGTTCGCCCCCCTTTTCCACCCGGTGATGGGCAAGGTATTTCCGCCGGAGCAGGATCTGGGCATCAAGACAATCTTCTACTCCATTATCGGACCGTTAATCAACCCCGCCTTTGCTCCCCGGCATCTGCT
>WQUS01000307.1 GCA_009781965.1 Bacillota bacterium
TTCTCGAAGAGTATGAGCGCACGGTTAATAACTTTAGGCCGGATGGTGCGAAAGCAGTAACGTGTGACCAGTAACCTAAAATCGTCAACCTAAAATTTATTCTCCGCCAGCGGTCATTATCCTGCAACTTCTTGTCGAGGTCAGCTACTGTTTAATTTTTTCTTTCCACCCGGCCAACAGGTTCATGGCTTCCATGGGCGTGAGATAATTGAGATCCAGTTTCGCTAACGAGTCAATAAGCTGGTTGGCCAAGTAATTATTACCGGCGCTTGCTTCCCGGCCGCCGCCATCCTGTGCCGGGTGTGACGGCTGTGGCAGCTGTACCGGCTGCTCATTTAACTCCGCCGCCGACCCGGCGGCAACCGCCAGTTTGGTCTCTTCCAGTTCTCTCATCACCTCAAGGGCCCGGTTTAAAATTGATTCCGGCAAGCCGGCCAGCCGGGCCACCTGAATGCCATAGCTTCGATCCACCTTGCCCGGCGTTACCTTGCGCAAAAAGACGATGCCGTCACCCATCTCCCTTACGCTAACCGTAAAGTTTCCCACATCCGGCAGCCGATCCAAATCGGTCAGCTCATGATAGTGAGTAGAAAACAATGTGCGGGCGCCGATATGATCATGAATAAATTCAAACAAGGCCCGGGCAATGCTGATCCCGTCGTAAGTACTGGTCCCTCTGCCCACTTCGTCCATGATAATCAGGCTTTTGGCCGTGGCGTTACTGACAATGTCCCGGCATTCGCTCATCTCCACCATGAAAGTACTCTGGCCGCCGGCTAAATCGTCCGCCGCGCCAATACGGGTAAAGATCCGGTCCACAACGCCGATTGCCGCCTGGGCTGCCGGCACAAAACACCCGGCCTGAGCCATGAGCACGTTCAAGGCCACTTGCCGCATGTAGGTGCTTTTCCCGGCCATGTTGGGGCCGGTAAGCAAAATCAGGCGGTTGCCGTCCACCAGGGCGGCGTCATTGGGCACAAATCCGCCCGGACCAAGCACTTGCTCCACCACCGGATGCCTGCCGTCATGAATAATAATATCCACCTTGTCGTTCACCGCCGGCCGGACATAATTCCCCCGGTCGGCCGCTTCGGCAAAGGAAGTGAGCACGTCCAGCACGGCAATGCGGGCAGCCGTATTTTGGATCCGGCTTACCTGAGCGGTGATTTTTTCTCTCAATTCCACAAACAGCTGATACTCCAATTGCACCAGCCGATCCTCGGCCCCGATAATCATCTCCTCATATTCCTTTAACTGCGGGGTGATATAGCGCTCCGCATTGACCAGCGTCTGTTTGCGGATATAATCATCCGGCACCTGACCCAGGTTAGATTTGGTGACTTCGAGATAATAACCGAATACCTTGTTATAGCCCACTTTAAGGGATTTAATGCCGGTTTTGCTTCTCTCCTCAGCTTCCAGGCCGGCCAGCCAATCCTTGCCGTTCTTGCCGGCATCCCGTAAACGGTCCACTTCGGCATGATAGCCGGCCCGGAAAATATGCCCGTCTTTAACCCCCAAAGGCGGCTCATCATCCAAGGCCTGATGCAGCAGCCCGCTCAGATCTTCCATCTGGTCCAGCTCGGCCGCGGTTGCCGCCAGCAACGCCGCGCCGCACCCGGCCAGCAAGGCTTTAAGCTCCGGCAGCAGGTCGAAGGATTTGCGCAAAGCCAGCAAATCCCTGGGATTAGCCGCTCCATAGGCCACCCGGCCGGCCAGCCTTTCCAAATCATAAACGCCCTTTAACATTTCTTTGAGCCGGCGGCGCAAAAGCAGGTTATCAACCAGCTCAGCCACCGAGTCAAGCCGTCTGTTAATCAAAGCGGTATGCACCAGGGGCTGTTCCAGCCATTGTTTGAGCAGCCGGCCCCCCATGGCGGTGCCGGTGTGGTCCAACACCTGTACCAGAGTGCCCCGCCTGGAGCTGTCCCGGATGGAAGCGGTTAATTCCAGGTTGCGGCGGGTTGCGGAGTCCATTTTCAGATATTGTCCGGGGTAGTAAACCCGGGGCATCTTCAACTGCTGCAAACTTCTTTTTTGCGTTTCACGCAGGTAAAACATCAGCGCGCCGGCAGACCGCAGACCGGGCGGCGAGCCGCTGTAATTATCCCGCCACTGGGGACCGAATTGCAGCCGGATGATCTCATTGGCCCGTTCCAGCCTATACAGCTCATCCGGCAATAAGTTCACCACCCCGGCGCCCGCTCTTTGGCAACGCTCCAGGAGCTCCTCCGTTGTTCCCGCCGGGACCAGCAATTCCGCCGGCCGCAGCCGGGATAACTCGTCAAACAGTTCGTTAAGGTAATTAACGCCGGAAAAACCGGTCAAAAAAAAGTGCCCGGTAGAAAAATCAGTAAAGGCCAGTTCTGATTCACCCTCGCCGGCCCATAGGCAGGCCAGATAGTTGTTGCTTTTTTCATCCAGGCACTGGCTTTCCAGCACCGTGCCCGGGGTGATCACCCTGGTCACTGCCCTCTTAACCAGGCCTTTGACTAACCTGGGGTCCTCCATTTGTTCGCAAATGGCCACCCGGCGCCCCTTCTCAATCAGCTTGGCAATGTAACCGTCGGCGGCGTGATGGGGCACCCCGCACATCGGCACTTTTTTACCTTCCCCGCCATCCCTGGCAGTAAGTACAATTTCTAAATCCTGAGCCGACTGCACCGCATCGTCAAAAAACATTTCGTAAAAGTCGCCCATCCGGAAGAAAAGGACATAATCTGGGTATTGTCGCTTAATTTGCAGAAACTGCTGCATCATCGGGGTATAGGTCACGGCATCCCGCCTCCTGGAGCCCTAATCCTTAAACTGTCAGCAACTAAGCCATAAGAAAAGCGCACGCTTTCAGTTCCCGCAACGCGCGCTTTTCAGTACTTTAATCCGTTCCCCGGCCATATCTATGGCCGTATACTTGCTCAAGCATTACCTACCGGGCCATCCACCCAAAATTCAAAAGCCTTTAATTACTGCAGCCGCCGCCGCAACTGCTGCAGCAATCGTCGCTGCAGCTATGCTCTCCGCCGGAAATAGCCTGGGAGATAATATTGTTGACTTCCTCCAACACCTTTTCAAAGCCCTGTTGGGCCTGGAAAAAACTATAAATCAACGGGTTATCCAGCATTCTCTCTTCCAGGTCTTTAACCTCCGCCTTTTGGCTTTCGGTCAGTTCCTGACCCTGTTGCTGCATAGCCATAAAGTTGCGCTGCTTTTCATTAAACTCCAGCACAATCTTTTGCGCCATTTCGTCGCTCATCAGCGCCATTTCGGCTTCCTTCATGTCGTTCAATTCTTTGGATAAGGCGATTTCCTGACCCAGCTCGTAAGCTTTTTCAATTATAGACATTGTTTGTTAACCTCCATCATATTCTGATCCGGCGCCGTCTCCCCCTCTAAATGGGTCAGACTGGAACCGGTAATGCGCAAGGGCAATAACATCCCGATTTGCTCCGGTGCGCCGCGGTAAAACACTATTTTCCCTGTTCTGGTCCGGGCGCTCATCGCTGTGTCATTGGCGCGGCTGTGCCCTTCCACCAGGCACTCCAG
>WQUS01000308.1 GCA_009781965.1 Bacillota bacterium
CGCCTAGGCCACCGGTAACGCCGCCCAGGCCGCCGAGGCCACCGGTAACGCCGCCCAGGCCGCCGAGGCCGCCCAGACCGCCGGCAACACCGCCGGCAACGCCGAGACCGTCGGGAAACCGCCCCAGGTAAAATGCAGCTAATCACAGCTAATAAATAATGCCTTGGTGGCCTTGGCCATTAAGGCATTATTTTTTTCGGGCCCGGTTAAAGTTTTTCAGTGACCGCAGCCGCTGCAGTTGGAGGAGCTGCAGGAACCGCAACTGCTTCCGCTGTCCGTGCCGGACGCGCAAAAGCCGGACATAACCCGGTTAGGCGCCGGCGCGGCACAGGTTGGGCACTGCATTTTGGCGCCGTTTTCCCCGATGGGGCATAGTTTTTCAAAACGGTGTCCGCATTTATGGCAACGAAATTCGTAAATCGGCATTTTCGCACCCCCCTTTCTTATATTTAATTTATGGCCTGCGGCTTTCAATGTCAAGAGGACGTCGATTTTTAAATTTTTTACCGGCAGGAATGAAGGTTCAGACAGTGAATTAACTATTTAAAATTAATTGCCGATGGCAGCAGCAAATAAGGTAAGCATCAAATCCGGCAGTTAGTGCAAAATAAGCTAATCAACAGGCATTGGAGGCATCATTGCATGCAGATAACCTTTCTTGGCGCGGCGCAGACTGTGACCGGATCCTGCTACCTGGTGGAAACGGCGGATAAAAAAATAATGGTGGATTGCGGTATGTTTCAGGGGCCCAGAATAATCAGGGAACGTAACTACGAACCATTTGCCGTGGCCCCTCAAACCGTTGATTATTTGCTGTTGACCCACGCTCATATTGATCACAGCGGACAAGTGCCGCGATTGTTTAAACACGGTTTTAAAGGCCGGGCCTTGGCCACGGACGCCAGCGTCGACTTGCTGGAGATTATGCTCCCCGACAGCGGACACATCCAGGAGATGGAAGTGGAACGGATGAACCGCAAAGCCATGCGGGCGGGCAGAAAAGCGTTAGCCCCCATTTACACCGCGGAAGACGGGTACCAGTGCGTAAAAAATTTCGAGCGGGTCCAGTACAATCAAATCATCAACCTTGATGACGAGATCTCGGTGCGTTTTATGGACGCCGGTCACATATTGGGGTCCGCTATTCTGGAAATGTGGGTCAAAGAGGGCGCCCAACAGACCAAACTGGTATTTTCCGGCGATTTGGGCAGTATCGACAAACCCTACGTCAAAGACCCCACCGTTATCGAAGAGGCTGATTACCTGCTGATTGAATCCACTTACGGAAACAGACTGCATAAAGATAAAGACGTCGACCGGAGCGACAAGCTGTTAGAGATTATTGAGGCCACTTACCGCAAGGGCGGGAACCTGGTGATACCGGCTTTTGCGGTGGAACGCACCCAGGATTTGCTTTACGATATCAACCAATTGTACATTGCCCAAAAACTGCCCCCGGTAAAAATTTACATTGACAGTCCCATGGCGGTGGCGGTCACCGAAGTATTTAGAGAGCACCCGGAATTGTTCGATCCGGAAACCAGTAAACTAATTACGGATCATCATAACCCCCTGACGATGCCGGGACTAAATTTTTCCCGCACTGCCGACGAGTCCCGCATGCTGAATGAAGTGCAGGGCGGAGCGATTATCATTTCGGCCAGCGGCATGTGCGACGCCGGACGGATTAAGCATCATTTAAAACACAACCTGTGGCGTCCGGAATCCACTGTCCTGTTTGTTGGCTATCAAGCCATCGGCACCAAGGGCTACCAACTTTTAAACGGCGTGCCCTCCATTCGGATCCACGGTGAGGAAATAGCGGTGCGGGCGGATATTAAGAGTATCGACGCCTATTCTTCCCATGCCGATCAGCATGGCCTGTTGGATTGGGCCTCCAAATTCAAGCAAAAGCCCGGCCGGGTATTTTTAGTGCATGGCGAGCCGGAGGCCTTAAATGCAATGGCCGGATTAATGTCCGCTAATTTGGGTTGGGAAGCCTATGCCCCCCAATGGCAGGAAACAGTGACTTTAACGCCGGGCCACGAATTTACCGGTGTAGATCTCTTAAATGTCTATCAGTCAGTGGCGGCCAAAATAGAAAATTATGCCGGTTCCGCACCGCCAAAACAGGAAATGGATCTTTTAATGAAGCGGCTTAAAGAAATTAACACGATTCTTGAACAAACCGGCAATTAAGATGACGGCTGGATTTGCACTCGAACAAGCCGCCGGTTTGAGCTTTTTGACCATTCCCGCCTTTACCGCCGCCGGTGTGGTGGGGCACGCTTTTACCACCAGGGGCGGCGGCTCCAGCCCGGCTCCTTTTAATTCCTTGAATCTGGATTTCAAGGTGGGTGACGACCCAAAGCATGTGCTCGGCAACCGGGACAAGGTGTGCCGCCTGCTGGGCGCCGGGCTTGACCGGCTGTTGGCGGCTGAACAGGTGCATGGCGACAGGGTGCTTGACGTTGATTTAACCCATGCCGGGTGTGGCGCCCGTTCTAGGGAGGACGCTTTGCCCGGCGTTGACGCCTTGGTTACCGCGACGCCCGGTTTACTGCTGTCCAGCTATTATGCCGACTGTGTGCCGCTCTTTTTTCTAGATCCGCGCCGGTTGGTAATTGCCCTGGCCCATGCCGGCTGGAGAGGCTCGGTGCTGCGTATCGGCGCCAAGACTGTCCGGCGGATGGTGGAGCATTACGGCTGCCGGACCGGGGATATTCTGGCGGCTATTGGTCCTTCCATCGGCCCATGCTGTTACGAGGTGGATCAGGCGGTGCTGGACGAGGTGGACAAATGCCTGCCCGACGTCTCGGATTGCGTGAAGCCGGGGCGCCCGGGGCGCTGGCAGCTGGACCTGCCGGCACTGAACCGCCGGATTTTATTGCAGGCCGGTATCAGAGCGGAAAATATAACCCTGGCCGGTTATTGTACCGCCTGCCGGCAGGATCTGTTTTTTTCCTACCGCGGCCAGGGAGGCCGGACAGGACGGATGGCTTCGCTGTTAATGCTGCAAGGCGGCTGAAACAGTTTTTTTTAATTGTATAGAAGGAAATTTATATTTTGTGCGTAATTATACTAAGTTATTAAACTTTGTTAATAGTGATTAAAGGGGGAGCGCCGTGGGAAGATATAGAATACGCCCTGCCCGTAGTATTCCCGCATTCATTGTCGCCGCTTGCCTGGCCGGCTTGTTGTTGTGGGGTTTATGGGTTTCCGCGGCTTGGGCTAAAAACGCGGTAATGCAGCGCGTGGTGAATATCAAGTCCCTGACCGGCGATGAAATTAACGAAACCGCTGATGTTACCGGGTTGGTGATTAGGACGGAAGAACCTTTTCAAGCTCCGGCAGCGGGAGTACTGAGCCTAAAAGTGCGGGACGGCGAACGGGTGCGCTCCGGCGCCTTAGTGGCGGAAATTAAGGGTCTTTATCAAACTGAGGTACGCAGTTCCAGAGCCGGTGTTTTCTGTACCCATGTCGACGGTTTGGAAAGCCTGTTGCAGCCTAAGCAAATTGACGCCTTGAACTTACCGGC
>WQUS01000309.1 GCA_009781965.1 Bacillota bacterium
AGCCGTGCCCCAAACAACAACCTGATACGCGTTCTTGTTCGTTACCGGGATCGTACGATCCAGCTTAACGGCTACATTGGAGATTGTTATTGTGGAAGCGACTGTGGATTCTCTGTCAATATCGAATGAGATTGAACCCGCGCCGTCCCCTCCTATAACATTGGAGGAAACTGCATAGCTGCGGTTATCAAGCCATGAACGGGACTGACTGGTAAACCCGCCCTGACCCGCGGCAATGATGTTCTTGAGTTTCAGGTCGCCGGAAGTTACGGCAATCTTAGTGTCGTTGGTGAAATTCATATCGGAAGAGATAAGGTCGGTAACAGAAACTTTAACGGTCTTATCCTTTAACAGCGCGTGAGCGAAATTCTCTTTAATCTGGATGTCAGCCGTTGTCTGATACTGATAGCCAATCTTCAGATCGGACACTGTCGTAACGACTTCCACCGGATCCTTAACATGAGCTATAACAACAGAAGCGGGATTTTCGGCCTCTTTTGCGGTTAAGCTGGTGGAGGAAGGATCGACGCTCAGTTTCAGATCGCCGCTCTGCCTGCCAAAACCGTATTCAATGCTTACCCACAGATCGAACTTAATCCAGGCTTTTTCTGTCGGTTTAAGCTTCATGTTGCTGAGTGTAATCTTGTTGTAATCTACAGTTACGGCGCCATAATTGCCGGTAACGATGTGCCGCTCGCCGTCATTCAGGAAAGTGCCCGCATCGGCCACATTATATGGAACAGAATTAGCTGTAGTTACGGCGGAAGAACTGCCGTATCTCTGATAATTTAAACCTGAGCTGTAAAGGGCTGAAATATTCCGATAATCCTGAAGATTTACGCCGTTTGAAGGCACATCAAACTTATCGCTGTCTGTAATCCGGACTTTACGGAACTTTGCGCCTTTAACCGTGTTATCGTCTGTCGCGGGCATAGCAAGAACCGTGGTTCTGGCGCCCCACCAGGAAGTGGCCGCGTTCTCAGACAGTTTTATGCTGGCAGTCTTATGGGTGTTGTCATCGGCGTCCATACCATCCCAGCTGGGCCCGATGTAACGGCCGGATACCAGTGTCGGCACTGTGCTTGTGGTTTCAAGGTTAAGAGCCCACTCAACACGCTGCGCAACCAATACGTCCTGACCGGTAATATTATTTTGATCTTTGACGCTGAGCTTAATGTCGTAAGGAATGGTGGTATTGCCTTCATCAACCCAAATCTGCATGTTGTCAATATAGACGGAACCTCTTAACTGCGTGGAAGGAGTGATTTCACCTAAATAAATGGTAAGCACAGAATCATCCTGGCCGCCGACAAGATAGTTAACGCCCAGCTTGTCATTGGTTGTGGAATAATTGCCATATTGAAGAGAGAAATTCTTATTCGAACCGTCAAAAACTACTTTATTGCTCGAATTTATAGTGCTCTCAACATAAGTGCCGTACCCGGTTGACCCATTGCCCCAACCAAGACCGCTTTCAACGCCGACCTTCAGATCGTTATCGCCATTGCCCCAGTTTTGTGTGAAGTGATAACCGGAAGGCAGAGAAAGAGTGATATATTCGCCGTTTCTGATGGAGCCGACGCGCATTTCACTAACGACGAACGTATCCAGATCCCATACGTCCTTGGAAGTGACAACGCTGTTTGCCGTGGAATTTGTTTTTCCGCTGGCAGTATTGGCGAAAATAATTTTCTGGGAGGTAACTGTGGAAGCATTGCCCGGATCAACCGTTACTGTAGCTTCTATATTGCTGTCAGAAATATAGGTAACCAACGGAATACGGAAAATCCAGTTTCCGGAATAGGTACCCTCAGTAGCCGGAGAAGCAGGCGGGTTAAATATAGCCCCGGACTGATTATAAGCGGCCGCGGACGGCGGGGCTTTAACAGTCACTGTGGCGATATTGTTATTAAGCGTGGAAACTTCCAACTGATAATTGGCTTCGGTATACGCTACACCCGAGATATAAGTCAGCGCACCGGGTGAAGTCGTACGATTATAGATACCCGCGTCGCCATTGTCTTTTGTTATGGTATAAGTACCTTTTGCCGGATCATATGTAGATACTGAAGGCTGATTTGTAACAAAATCCTTTGTTGCTACGCCATCCCTGAAAAACCACTTTGCGTTTGATAATGTTAACTTAAATTGATAACCTGTCTGCACATCCCTTTGCAAGGGAACTACTAAATCGGTTCCGTCCACATACCAATCAGGTCCGCCACTATAGTTGCTCGGCTTTGGGTATAAATAACGATTTATATTCCCATTGATGCCATGCTCCATAATGGCGGAGCCGTCGGGTACTGTCAGACGGTTATCGACAAAATTGTTGGTTGCTGCTAACGCATTTACCGGCAAGAGCGCTAGAGTCATCACTGTTGCCAGTAAGAGAGCAACCTGTTTCTTCATGTTCCTTCCTCCTTATATTTTGAATTGGCTGTTGGAATCATATCAATCGCCTCCCAACAAATGCATTATAGCATTAACGGAATGGGTAGTCAACAAATGGACGCAAATGTCACGCTAAAGTAATGTAGTCACAGCGCTCAGTTCACTGAAATGCCCATTTTTGTTGCCAATACTAATATATCACTTTGGCTTGTTTTGTTCAAGCTTTTTTTATTATGTAACATACCTGTAATAAAATAAAGGAGCGGACTTTCGCCCGCCCCTGCATGTGTTACCTTGTCTCCATCTTATACCCGACGCCCCATACCGTCTTAATCTGCCAAACATCCTCATACGGCATCTTTTCCCTCAGGCGTTTGACATGCACGTCCACTGTGCGCGTCTCCCCCATAAACTCATAACCCCAGATCTGATCCAATAGCTGTTCGCGGGTGAACACCTGATTCGGATGCGAAGCCAGGAAAAACAGCAGATCAAACTCCTTCGGGGGCAAATCCAGTTCCTTCCCGTGATACGACGCGCTGTAACGCGTCTGGTTCACCGATAAATTCGGCAGCACAATCATATGATCCATGCCGCTGTCATTTTTGTCATACCGCCTTAAAACCGCCTTTACCCTGGCCACCAGTTCCTTGGGATCAAACGGTTTTACGATATAGTCGTCCGCGCCCATTTCCAGCCCCAGCACTTTGTCAAATGTCTCGCTTTTAGCCGTCAGCATGATAATCGGGGCGGTGCTTATTTTGCGTATTTCCCCGCAAACCTGGTACCCGTCCATGCCGGGCAGCATTAAATCCAGCATGACAAGATGCGGCGAATACTCTTTGAAGGTATTTACCGCTTCCCTGCCGTTATAAACCTCTTTTGTCTCATACCCGTCTTTATTCAGGTACAGCGAAATCAATTCTGCAATATGCGTGTCATCGTCAACAACCAGTACCTTCAGCCTGTCCGGCACGCGCGCCCCCCCTTAAACACTTCGGCGCGGCATACGCCGCAAACGCCGAAACGCGCATATTATTATATACTAGCCTCGGTCATAAATTTCAGTAAGCTTGCTTACGGAAATTTATGACCGGGGCGCACCCTTACTCGTACCGGGCATGAAGTTTATGCCCGG
>WQUS01000310.1 GCA_009781965.1 Bacillota bacterium
GCATCGAGCGGCACGCCAAACCGTTAACCGTGCGCTCATGCTCTCCGAGAAATCGCTTACGGTTAACGGTTTGGCGTGCCGTATTCACTTTGAGGATCAAAAAACACTGAACAATAACACTATTGCATCTGTAAGTACCGGTCGGAAAATTTGGGCAGGTGAGAGCTGTTGACAAGATTTTTAAAGAGTTTGGGCTGGGCATTTTCCGGTCTCCGGCAGGCAGCGGCCAGCCAACCCAATATGAAAATCCACCTGGCGGTGGCTTTGCTGATCTTTATTGTTTGTGTGCTGTGGCTGAAGATGCCGGCGACAGAGCTGGCCATTGTCTGCATAGCTGTCTTCATGGTGCTGGCGGCGGAAGTATTTAATACCGCCATCGAAGCGGCGGTTGACTTGACCACCACCGCCAAACATCCGCTGGCCAAAGCAGCCAAGGACGCCGCCGCCGGAGCAGTATTGCTTACCGTCTTAAACGCTCTGGCGGTGGCCTATTTATTGATCTGGCCCCATTTGCGAGATCAGATAGCGAGGTGACGATTATGAAGCCTGCCAAACTGGTTAAACTGGCTATAGAAGCAGCGGCAAACGCCTACGCCCCCTATTCCCGTTTTCAAGTGGGCGCCGCTTTGCTTACTGCCGGCGGGAAAGTATTTACCGGCTGCAACGTGGAAAACGCCTCTTACGGCCTGACCATTTGCGCCGAGCGGGTGGCGCTGTACAAAGCGGTGTCTTCGGGCGAACGCGCCTTTACGGCTCTCGCCGTCGCCGCCAACGCCGACGACTACTGTACTCCTTGCGGCGCCTGCCGGCAGGTGCTGGCCGAATTTTGCGGCAACGCCGCAGTGTATATGGCCAACCGCCAAGGGGCCTATCGCGTCGCCACCGTGGCGGAACTGCTCCCGGCAGCTTTTGCTTTGGCAAAATCGTAAAAATATTGCTCCGGAGGGATTTTAATATTCATGCCTGAAATAAGTGCTGAAACGATTTATAAGTCCGGTTTTGTAGCCATTGTGGGACGCACCAACGTAGGCAAATCGACCCTGCTGAACCAAATGATCGGGCAAAAGGTAACCATCATGTCCGACAAGCCCCAAACCACCAGGCACAAAATCCAGGCTGTGCTGACCGGTGACGGCTGGCAAGTTGTCTTTCTGGATACCCCGGGCATCCACAGGCCTAAGCACAAACTGGGCGAACACATGGTCAAACTGGCTCTTGGCACGCTGCGGGAAGTGGATTTGGTCATGCTGCTGGTGGAAGCGGCTCCGCCCGGTCCCGGCGATCGATACATCCTGGAACAGATTAAAGACTTGCCCGGACCGGTCCTGTTGGTCATTAACAAAATAGACCTGGTGCAGAAAAATGAGCTGCTGAAAATTATTGACGTCTTTCAAAAAGCCTGTCGTTTTGCCGAAATCGTACCTGTTTCGGCGCTAACTGGTGAAAACGTGCGGCTGTTGTCGGAGCTCATCACCCGTTACTTGCCCCCAGGGCCCCAATATTACCCGGATGATATGGTGGTGGACCGGCCCGAGCGGTTCATTATCTCCGAAATCATCAGGGAAAAAGTATTGCACCTGACCAGCCAGGAAGTGCCCCACTCAGTGGCTGTAGTAGTAGAACAAGTTGCAGAGCGTCCCAATGAACTTTTGGCGGTAAGCGCCACCATCTATGTCGAACGGGACAGCCAGAAGGGCATCCTCATCGGCAAGAACGGGGGGATGCTCAAACAGGTAGGGCAAATGGCCCGGGAGGAAATCGAATCTCTGCTGGGCTCCCGGCTTTTTTTGGAGCTGTGGGTAAAAGTGAAAAAAGACTGGCGCAACCGGGAACAGGAGATGAAAAACTTCGGGCTGCTGGACGATTGATCTTTACTGGTCAGACCCTGCGTTTGTTAGTACCAGCCCAGGCCCGTAAAGTTATTAACCGTAAGCGATTTCTCGAAAGAGTATGAGCGCACGGTTAACTCGATGTTCGATGTTCGAGGTTCGAGGTTCGAAATTATGCTGTGTTTGCTCATACGCAAAGCCTAGGCACGCAAAACTATTAACCGTAAGCGATTTCTCGGAGAGCATGAGCGCACGGTTAATAGTTTTGCGTGCCGGCTCGATGCGAAAGCAGTAACGTGTGAACAGTAACGATTAATGTGCTATGATCAGAGCATTATTAATTTTTTATTAAAGGTGGTGTACCGTTGATTAACCAAGAGCGTTTGCTCGCCTGTTTTATGGAGCTGGTTAAAGTGGACAGTGAAAGCGGCTTTGAGGGACAAATGGCCGCAACCCTTAAAGATAAGCTTACCAAGCTGGGTTTGGCAGTCGTGACCGATAACGCCGCCGGTAAAACCGGCGCGGAAACCGGCAATCTGATTGCCGGGCTGCCTGGCAACACAGACGGCGGCCCCACGTTGATGTTCAGCGCTCATATGGATACCATCGCGCCGGGATGCGGGATCAATCCGCTGCTGGAAAACGGGATCATCCGTTCCGCCGGCGCAACCGTGCTCGGCGCCGACGACAAGGCCGGCATTGCCGCCATTATTGAAGCTGTTACCATACTGCAGGAAGAAAAGCTGCCTCACGGCAGTTTACAGCTGGTATTTACCGTATGCGAAGAAACCGGGCTCTCCGGAGCAAAAAATCTTGATTTTTCACTGCTTGACGCCGATATGGGTTTTGTTTTGGACTGCGGTGACCCGCCGGGGACAATTATTAACCGGGGGCCGTCCCAAGACAAATTTAAAGCCGAAGTGTTAGGCAAAGCGGCCCACGCCGGGAGCAGCCCCGAGCAGGGTATTAACGCCATCCAAATCGCCTCCCGGGCGATCACCAGGATGCAGTTGGGACGCCTTGACGAGGAAACCACCGCCAATATCGGCGTTATTACCGGCGGCATAGCCATCAATGTGGTGCCGGACAGAGTGACCCTGCAAGGTGAAACAAGGAGTCTGCAGGATGAAAAGCGTATCAAACAAACCAAAGCAATTTGCGACATCTTGCAGGAAACAACCAAAGAATCAGGCGGCCGGCTGCTTTTAAAGGTGGAGACCATTTATCCGGCCATGCACGTCGCCGAAGAGGCGCCGGTAATTAAACTGGCGCTCCAAGCGGCGCAACAGACGGGACTGACCGCGCAGATCCGCAGCACCGGCGGCGGAAGCGACGCGCATATATTTAACGAGCGCGGCATTCCTTGCGTCAACCTGGGGATTGGCATGCAAAAACCCCATACCACAGAAGAATTTATCAAAGTGGCGGACCTGCTTGCTGTGACTGACTATGTGCTGGCGATTATCCAAGCGGCAGCGGGAGGTAAGCATTGATCAGGATCAGACAGGGGCAGGTAACGCAAATAGTAAGCCAAAGAAAAGGGCTTACTGAATTGCTTGTCGCCATTAGCGGCGAGGGCGAACAGCAGGCCTGTAACTACGACGAGCTGACCGGCCCGGTGACTGCCGGAGACAAGGTCCTTTTAAACACCACCGCGGCAGCCATGGGGCTGGGTAGCGGCGGCGTTCATTTTGTGATGGC
>WQUS01000311.1 GCA_009781965.1 Bacillota bacterium
GGCCTGTCTTGCTGGCACATTCCCTTTACGCCTCGTGGGGCGGGCCGCTTTATCACTGCTGTTCAATACTCTGCACCTCCCGGTACTCGCGTTCCAATTCCTTGGTTACGGCTACAAGCAGGTCAGTCGTAAACTGGTCATTGCAGGAGCGGCTGCAGTCTCTCATAGCTCCGACAAGGTTTAACCAATAAGCTTCATTCCTGTCCTGCGGTGGAACTCTGCCAAACTGGGAATGATATTTGTAAATATTTGCATATATATCCTTGTATAGGATTTAATCACCCCCTTTTATTGCTAGTAATGTAAACTTATAGGATATTATCGGGTTGGCCAAAACTTCTCTAAAGGCCTAATTTGGCCAACCCGTAAAAACCTTAAAAAAACCAGTAATAATGCGGCTTCCACGGTTTGCCCATAATAAAACCTTTGGCCAACCCGTAATAAAGGCCTAATTACCATAATAATACATAATATATATATATATTACTATTTATTTATAATATATAGGGCTTAATAGTTCCTATTATTTACATAATTAGCAAATGGGTTAATTACATTATTTTCTTCTTCTGGGTGACTAATGTAAGTATCAAATTGTAATAATATGTCATATTCGTCGTTTTCCGCGCCGTTACTGCCATCCACGGGTTGACCATCGTTTTTGTTTGGCCAACCCGTGGAGCCCGCGCCGTTCTTGGTTTTTTCTCGGGTTGACGGGTTGGCCATTGTAGGTGTTTGGACACTCTCATGGCTTTGGTCAACCCCACTTTGGAAGTTATTCCCTGGGAGTTCCCACACGTACGGGCCATTTTTTTCGCCGGGTCTTTTGTATGACTTAATGCTTAACTCCTCAGCTGCTCTCCGTAGTGTTCGCTTGGAAAATCCTTTGATTTCTGCCGATTCTTCCAGGTCACGTTTTTCTTGCGGCCCGTCATTCAATTGAGCCCTAAGCCAATCGGCTGCGTCGTCTAATTTGCTTTCGCGCTCGCCTGTAGCAATTTCACTTCCAAACATCGCCCCGGCGGTCATTTCTGAGATGCCAGTCCAGAAAAATCCGTCAGCCAGTTTATAGCCCTGAGTTCTCCCTGTTGGCGCTAGGCTTGACTTTATATGTGCAAGTGCGCGAATAGTCTGGTCTTGCGGGTCACAGCCCGCTAATAATACGCTCCGCGCCGCTGCGGTAAAGTCTATACTACCCATACCACGGTAAATTGCCTTAGTCGTGCCGCCTTTACTCAGATGGCGCAACAGCAGTATAGCGCAACCGTTATGCTCTGCCAGTGCTGCAAGCTTGCTAAGTATGGGGCGGGTTTCATTCGCTCGATGCATATCGACACCAGCGCCTAAGAAGGCTTGGAGCGGATCCACGACAATAAGCTGCGGCTGCAACGTCACTGCCAGTCCTTCCAACAAGGCCAGGTCGCTGAACGAGAAAGAATCCTCGCGTTCGCCGTCTGTGGTTCCGGTCATAGCGTAAACGTTGGCGACGTTCGCCCCCATGGCGTCAAGCCGTGGTCTTAAAGTATCACCAATACCATCCTCGGCGGTTAAGTAAATGACGGTTCCTGGCGCGCGTCTTTCCCATGGCCGCCCAGTGTTAGAATCGGGGAATGGTGCGCCGGTGCTAACTGCAGTTGCTATTGCCAAGGCAATAAAAGTCTTCCCGGCTGCCGGGTCGCCCTCGAGTAATGTAATTTTCCCCTTAGGGATATAGGGCCGCCACAACCATTGGACGGACTCGGGCTCGATGTCGGCCAGGCAGACAAACGCTGCCTTTTTGACTTGTTTCTGCGGCTTATCTGGTAGAT
Organism: Bacillota bacterium; assembly: GCA_009781965.1. Taxonomy (GTDB): domain Bacteria; phylum Bacillota; class Desulfotomaculia; order Desulfotomaculales; family Desulfallaceae; genus BRH-c8a. Next base: position 1,809 of record WQUS01000311.1, read on the forward strand.
CCAAGGCTCGGGCCATGTCTGGGTTCTCATTTGTTAGCTTTAGGATTTCTTTGCCTAAATTATCCACCTTATCACCTCGGGATCTGAAAGCGCCTGAAGCTGAATTTTATAGTTCTTATCTTGTAGCACCTGTAACAGGAATTTTCTATAATCATGCCCGGTCAGCCAATCTGCCAGCTCAACGTGAGCACTATATCCACCTGCAGCTAAAACTTGTTCTGTCGTTCGGACCAGCAAACCCAGCGCTCGAACGGCGTCGTTGATTTTTCGCTGAAATGCCCGCACCGCTTCCCTTTCGCGTGTTCGTTGTGCGGCCTGTTCCTGCAGCAGCTGCCGCTCTGCTGTCGATAATGGGCAGTCTGCCTGTAATCCAAATTCGTTAGCAATAAGCCGTGCGGCCTCAATGGGTTTAACGTCTAAAATTTGTGATATTATTGCCACATTGTCACCCCCACGCTGACAGGCAAAGCACCATGCACCCTTGTTGCCGGGATAGATAATAAATGAGGGTCGCTTATCTTCGTGGCCAGGAAAGGGACAGCGGGCTGCATAGCTATTTCCGCGCTTCGTCAGGGTCAAGCCCAAGGTGTGCTGCAGAACTGTTGTGGTTTCCAATTGTTTGACTGACTGGAAAATATTACTTTCTAGGTGTTCAGCCTGTCGCATACGATTAATCCCGCTTGCCGTCAAGAAATTCCAAAAAAGTTTTCAACTTCACATACTTCCTGTTTCCGACCTGAACACTGGGGATTAGGCCATCTTTAACTAATCGCCGCGCCGCTCGGCCTGGAATAATTCCCAACTTTCCAAGTTCTGGTATGGTAACCATTTTTTCATAGTCGTTAACGCAATTAACAATTTGTGTCATTTCTTGCCCTCCTTTTTTAGTACTTGCATTTGTTGTCAGTATAAGTTATAATTTGCTGAATGAAAATGGCAAGTTTGCGGCAAAAAAAATTAGATTCTAAGAAAGGTGCTGCATTTGTTATGCAATATCCGGAAGACAAAGTTATAGCAGCAAGAATAAAACACGAAAGGAAAGCTATGGGCCTTACCCAGGAAAAACTTGCTGAGCTTCTTAATGCCGACAGAAATACTGTTGGAGCATGGGAGGGAAAAACCAAACAAAGCCGCTCTCCAGAACTTAAGGTTATGCTTAAAATGTGCGAACTATTTGACTGCGAAATTGACTACCTGCTTGGCGCAATTGACTACAAGACGAGGGAAGTAACAGATATACAGAAAGTTACAGGGCTTACGCCTGCGGCAATTAAGATTCTTGAAGAAACGAAGGAGCCGCGCACGGATCCGAAACGATGGACGCACACAGGAGCGGAAAGGCAGAACTTTGATATTATCTCTTTATTTATTGAGCATGAACAATTATGGCAAAAGGTGGCGGGAACGGTTAAATATTTAATCGATTATGAGTTGCCGGATATGTCCAAACCGGGGAATACACTTACAAGTGACATGTTATTAGTTGAACCGGGCTTGTATTACGAAATTCAGTGGAAGTTTACAGAATTCATCAAAACGCTTGTAGATGGTATGAAAAAGCTTAGCAATGGCAATGAAGGAGAACGGAGGAATAACCATGCCAACCAAAAGTAATAGTTCCCTGCCGGCAGGTGTGTCTGTTGTGGCCAACCGTCCGGGCTTGTACCGCTTAACCTGCATGATCCACGGTAAACGCTACAGCGAATATTACCGGTCAGCTGAAGAAAGCAAGAAAAAGCTGCAAAGTGAGCTGCAGAAGGCAATTGATACCTTCCGGGAACGTGCCGAACGTGGTTTGCTCCGGAGCGGCGACATCAACGACAAAAGCACATTCAAAGATGCGGTCAGGTGGTTCATAAGCATCCGCAAACTTGAAATCAGGGAAAGCACTCAGATTGTAGAACGGTTCATGTTTGACCATTACCTGATTCCGCACCTCGGGGATTATAAGCTAAAAGAAATCACGCCGCCAATGGTTACAAGGCTGCTCGCAGAACTGCTCGAACATGGCGGTGGTGGCGGTAGGGCAGTATATACCGCAAGGCTTGAATTTATTGAGCTTATATGCGAAAAGAAACCGGCCAGGACTGCCGGGGGCTTTAATCTCGTTGCGCGTGAATTGGGTATTGGTGTGGAGAATACTTTTTTGCGGGTCCGGCAAGGCGGGAACTGCGGAAGAGAAGTCGCGGGGAAGGTCGCCAAGTATTATGGCGTTCCGCTTCTTACAGCATTTGAAAAGAAGCTTACGGTCAAGCCCCTGTCAGCTGCCTATGTTTCCAAAATCACCTATACACTATCGGCCTTGTTCATGGCTTTGGTTAAGAACGGCATTCTGCTCCAGAACCCGGTGGTGAACGCCATAAAGCCCCGCATTGGTGAAAAAGACATCCCTGCATACCTCGACAACACGCAAATACCGATTTTTCTTGAGGCGCTTAATGAACTTGACATTGACAGGTCGGTCCGTGTCGCCATCACGTTAATGTTAATGCTCGGGCTAAGGAGTGGGGAAGCTCGTGGGCTCCGTTGGATTGACGTGGATTTCGTTAACGGTATTATCAGCATTGAGAAGAATTGCGGGGATACCCTCAGCGGGCTAGCCCTGACTGAGTTAAAAACCAAACGGTCACGCCGTAAACTTCCGCTTTCCCCTGCGCTGCATAATATCCTGTTTGAGCACAAAAGGCACCTGGAGGAGTATTCCCGTTCCCTTGGGTCCCTGTGGCAGAACAATGGAATTGTATGCCCGAACACCACAGGCGGCCTAATGAACAAGGCCATCCCCAACGGTGCCATAAAACGTATACTGAACGCCAGGAAGGAGCTGCCCCGTGGGCTTCACGCTCACTCTATGCGGCACACTTTTGTTTCCCTGCTTATATCAGGCGGGCTTGATGTGGTGAACGTTGCCGCCCTGGCAGGCGATACGATAGAAATCATAAGCAAACACTATGCGCACAGCTTCGCAGAACGCCGGGCTGCCGCTATGGACATTGTAGGGGATTCGTTTGCAAGTCTCGTTAACAATCCCGCCCCGCTGAGGCTTGCCGTGGTTAATAAATAAGCGCATATTAAACGTGTATTAAGCATGCACATAAGCAAAGCCCTTGCCGTTATAGCAGGGCTTTCTTTGTTGGTAATTTGTCATTAACCAGATAACTTCCTTTACTGGAAATTGGACGGTTCCGAAAAATTAGATCATCTTTTTGCACGTTTTCCGGCAACAGCCCCCTGAAGAAGGTCAGTAACCATGCCGCTCCCCCGTCTCGAAAACGGCTAAAAATGTAGGTAAAATTGTAGTACAAAAGTTCCGAAAACATACGAAAAACCGTGTTTATTTCTGTAAAGATATGTAAGTAGCGAACGCCGCAAATGCAGTGATACTAAGCAATGCGGCGTTTTGTGACAACATACGAAATGCCCTAACCTATTCCCACTCGATCGTTGCCGGTGGTTTCGAGGTAATATCATAAACCACCCGGTTTATTTCCTTGTTCTCGCTGACGATGCGGCTGGAGATGCGCTCCAGCACGTCGTAGGGTATCTTGGCCCAGTCGGCGGTCATGCCGTCGTGGGAATGCACCGCCCTGATGCCTACTGTATGAGCGTAGGTGCGTTCGTCCCCCATGACGCCTACGCTGTAGAGGCCGGGCAGGATGGCGAAGTACTGCCAGATCTCCCGGTCCAGGCCGGCCTTGGCGATTTCACCGGTAACGATAGCGTCGGCCCGCTGCAGTAAATCCACTTTCTCCGCCGTTACCTCACCCAAAATGCGTACCGCCAGACCGGGGCCGGGGAAAGGCTGACGCCACACGATCTGAGCAGGCATGCCCAGTTCCTCGCCTACCCGGCGCACTTCGTCCTTGAACAGCCAGCGCAGTGGCTCGATTAAAGACAGGCGCATGTTTTCCGGCAGCCCGCCCACGTTGTGGTGGGATTTGATCACTGCCGCGGTGGCGGTACCGCTTTCCACCACGTCCGGGTAAATGGTGCCCTGCACCAAATAATCTCTTTCCCCCACTTTGGCCGCTTCTTCCTCGAATACGCGGATAAATTCTTCCCCGATAATTTTGCGCTTGCGTTCCGGATCGGTAACCCCGCGCAGTTTGTCCAGAAACCGTTGCGCGGCGTCTACGTAAACCAGGTTGATATTGAATTGGTCCCGGAACACTGCCTGCACTGTTTCGGCTTCGTCTTTGCGCAGCAGCCCGTGGTTGACGAAGACGCAGGTCAGCTGGTCGCCGATGGCCCGGTGCACCAGCACCGCCGACACTGACGAGTCCACGCCGCCGCTCAGGGCGCACAGCGCCCGCCGATTGCCCACCCGGGCGCGGATTTCGGCTACCGTTTGCTCAACGAAGGAGCTCATGGTCCAACTGCCGGTACAGCCGCAGATAGCAAATAAAAAGTGGCGCAGAATCTCCTGGCCTTTGGGGGTGTGCACTACTTCGGGATGAAACTGCAACGCGTAAAGGCCGCGCTCGGGCGCCGCCATGGCGGCCACCGGCGTCTTGGCGGTGCGGGCCAGTACCTTGAATCCCGGCGGCGGCGCTTCCACCCGGTCGCCGTGGCTCATCCAGCACAGGTCTTTTTCCTCCATGCAGCCCAGCAGACCGCTGCCGTCTATTATCTCAATTTCGGTTCTGCCTGATTCGTCCAGCTGGGCCCCGCTAACTTGGCCTTGCAGCTGGAAAGCCATCAGGTGCATGCCGTAGCAAATGCCCAAGATCGGGATCCGCAGGTCGTAAACAGCCGGATCGATCCGGGGGGCGCCATCCTTGTACACGCTGGAAGGCCCGCCGGAAAAAATCAGGCCCCGGGGTTTTTTATTTTTTATTTCCTCCAGGGGAGTGTTGTAGGGAAGCATTTCGCAAAATACGTTGTGCTCGCGGATGCGCCGGGCAATTAAGTGACTGTATTGGCCGCCGAAATCAACCACAATCACCAGTTCAGTTTCCGGGACGGACATGACTGTTGCCTCCTTATTTAGAAACGATATTAGGAACGAAGTTTATTTGGCTGTTGCATAGGCTGCCGGTTTTAAAACGCAAACATCAGGCAGATTGCGGTACTGTTCATTGTAATCCAGGCCGTAACCGACCACGAATTCATCCGGAATGACAAATCCGTTATAATCCACCGGTACGTCGACTACCCGGCGGGAGGGCTTGTCCAGCAAGGCGCAGATAGCCACGCTGGCCGGTTCCCGCGCTTTGAGGATTTCCAGCAGGTAATTAAGAGTCAGCCCGGTGTCCACGACGTCTTCAACCAGCAGGACATGGCGGCCCTGGATGTTTTGGTCCAGGTCTTTAATAATCCGCACCACGCCGGAGGATTGGCTGGAAGAGCCGTAGCTGGAAACGGCCATGAAGTCAAATTGCACGCCTATGGTAGCGGCCCGAACCAAATCGGCCATGAAGATCATGGCGCCTTTAAGAATCCCAGCCATTAAGAGGTTCTTGCCCGCGTAATCTTTGGAGATAGCCAGGGCCAGTTCTTTAACTTTTTGGTCTATCCCGGCCTTGGGAATCAGCACTCTTTCTATATTCTGATCCAATGGAGCAGCTCCTTCCTCGCACTTTACGAAAGTATTCGGGCCATATTCTTTTATTTTATCATAAAGCACATACTTTTTCCTATTTTCTGTTGCTAAAATATGTTATGATACTTTTATTTAGTTACTGAACAGTAACTTAGTTTAAAGGGGGAAAAGGGTTATGCAAAGTGAAATTGCCCGGAGATTGAAACTTAGGTATGCTCCGGTGGCAATCCTCTTTTCAAACGAAAAACCCCAAGGCGCCCTGGAATTTAAAGAAGGACGCTGGGGTTGTGTCGCATCTATGTTAACTGCCGCCGCTAAAGGCCGTAAAGCTGTCTTCAGCCGCGCCACTACCGGTTGTATGGGAGGAAAGATTGGCCAAAGTAGCTAAAAGAATTTAACGCTGCTCCGGTATCTGCTCCGGTCTAATAAGTGAATGTGAATGCTCCCAAATTGGCGGCCACCGGGCGGGTGGTTAAAAAGGAGTTGGTTACCCAACGCTCCCAGAAATACAGGGCGCCGTTGGTGGGATCCCAGCCGTTCAGGGCGGCCATGGCCGCTTTTTTGCCTGTTTCACTGGCTGGGCGGTTGATCCAGCCATTTAGTACCGGTGAGAACTGGTACTTGCCGCCGGCATCCACCTGGTAGACGACACCGCGGATGGTCTTGGGGAACAGCGGGTTGTCAAGGCGGTTGAGGACCACGGCGCCTACCGCTACCTGGGTGGTATAGGATTCCGAGTCGGCCTCGGCGGTGATAATCCGGGCTAGGACGTCAAACTCAGAGCGGCTGAAGCTGCCCCTGCTGGTAGTGATATAGTTACCATTGCCTGTATTAGTATTACCATTAGTATTGGCATTGGCGGCTGCCTGTCCGACGGGAATGTAAAGAGTTTGGCCCGGATAGATTTCGTCGGACTTCAGGCCGTTGGCTGCTTTGATTTTGTTATTATCCACAGCGAATTTTTTGCCAATCAGAGACAGGGTGTCCCCTTTTTGCACTACGTATTTTTGCGGGATGGTTAATTTGCGGCCGACAGAGAGGCTGTCGGTCCAGAGGCTGTTGATGTAGCGCAGAGCGTACTGGCTTATATTGTAGCCGGCGGCGATTTTATTAATTGAATCTCCTTTGTTTACCGTGTGGGTTTGAGCCAGGGCTAAGCCAGGCATCGCCAGCAGCGCCGCAAAAAAGAAGAACCAGAAAGTCAGTTTATATTTGCTGATTTTACCCTTGATGTCCAAAACACTCACTCCTTGGTCTAAGTTGTCGGCTTTATTATACAAGCTTGCCGATTAGATAGCCAAGGAGTAAAATATGTTAATAAATTAGTGTTCTCTTTTTATTGGCTCGCCGTACATTTTAGCGTTAATATGCTCCACCAGAAACATAGTTGAAAATGTGTGGAAAATTTGGTTGGCCACCCCTTCGATTGAGGTGTCAAGTTGGTGCAGATTGCCTTTAATTAAAGGCCGGAAGCCGAATTTCATTTCCAGGTCGTCCAGGAATGACTGCAGGATGCTTTGCCGCAGCTGTTCATTACCCAAGCTGTGCCAAGACGACAGCGGATTGCCTGCTTTATCGGGAGCATAACCATCCGCCGTTGCCAGGAACCAATCCCTGAACTGGTTAAAAGACGGACGCTTGCGGTTGAAACTTTGTGTCATGAGTTGCGCCTCCTTGTTTTATCCCCGCAAAAACTTACGCATCAACGCCGGCCCGTCAGGCACATAGATCCCGGTTGCCGCGGCGCTTGCTTCGCTGTACCCGACAGCGGCGTGGCTCTGCCCGGCTCCGGAGGCTATGACATAGGGCACCGGTTCGGCTGTGTGGGTCCGGATGCTTAAAGGGGTGGGATGATCCGGCAGCAGCAGTATTTTGTAATCGCCGATAGCCGGCAGCCCTTCCAGTAGTGTGCCCAGCACCTGACGGTCTATTTCCTCAATCGCTTGGACTTTGATGGCGGTATTGCCCTGATGGCCTGCTTCGTCCGGCGCTTCCACGTGGAGATAAACGAAATCAGCCCCGGTTTGCAATGCCTGCAGGGCAGCCAAAGCTTTGCCGCGAAAGTTGGTATGGATGTTGCCGGTGGCCCCAAGGACGTTGAGTACTTCCATACCGGCGCAGATGCCGATGCCCATGATTAAATCGACCGCGGACACTACCGCTCCTTGCAGCCCGTACAGGTCTTTAAATAGCGGCAGGGCCGGCCGTTTGCC
>WQUS01000312.1 GCA_009781965.1 Bacillota bacterium
TGATTAAGGTATACCGTTCATTAGCCGGCATCAGGGAACATCCCAAATATTTTCTTGTGCAGCATTTAGACTTGTGTAAACAGGTCATTATGAGTGAGGCCGAAAAACTTGCCGCAGCCGGTGTTTTAAAACAGCCGGCCGATGTTTTTTGGCTTGCCTTGGCCGAAATCGAAGCAATCACGGCAACCAAGCAACCGGAGCAAAGGATGATCATTAAACGTCAGGCAAAATTCGAACAAGATCAAAAGCTAAAGCCGCCCCGAGCTATTACCAGTGAAGGCGAGACGATCACCGTACGGCCGGGCGCCGACGCTCCTCCCGGGGCTCTGGCCGGAAGCCCCGTATCGGCAGGCGTTGTCGAGAGCCGGGCCAGGGTAATTTTGCATTTGGCAACCGCCCATCTGGAAAAGGGAGATATTTTGGTGACCCCTTATACAGATCCGGCCTGGACGCCGTTATTTCCTTTGGCGGCCGGTTTGGTGACGGAAGTAGGCGGTCTAATGACCCATGGCGCCGTGGTCGCCAGGGAATATGGTATTCCGGCCGTGGTCGGCGTGGAAAACGCCACTCGTCTGATTCAAGACGGGCAAAAAATTCGGGTTGATGGTACCAGGGGATTAGTAGAAATATTGGAGTAAAACTTGTTAAATGAGGAGAAAACGTTATAAATTTTACATAATACCGCTTGACACTATTCTGATTTAGAATTATAATCAATGCATCAATTCTTTTTCGTTGCCACAAGGGAGGGCGGACTACATGAAAACCGGCCAAAGGATTAAAAAAATTAGAGCCACTAAAAGACTCTCGACAAATGACTTAAGTAAGTTAACCGGCATCTCTCAATCAGCCATCAGCAAACTGGAGAATGGCAAAAGAAGAGCGGATATCGAAACCCTGGAAAAGATAGCGGCGGCGCTAAATGTTTCAACGGATCGTTTAATCGGGGAATCTGCCAGCAGCATAATTAACGATCGGCTTGTGGAATTAAATGTAACGCTCCCGGAGCTGTCTGAGGAAGCGCATGTTCCCGTCCAGTGGCTGCAAAATCTTGATACCTTCAGCCCCGACGCCTGGACCGGTGATAATGACATGCCCTACAAATGGATTACTCAAGTAGCAGAGGCCTTAGGCTTGTCCGGCAGTATTTTAAGGGCTGCTTTGGCGCGCCAGGAAACGCCCGTTTATGACGGCCCGAAGGAGATGCTGGCCAACAGTGAAACCCGTTCCATAGGCAGATTTATTAAAGTGCCGATCATTGGCACCGTCATGGCCGGACCCAACGGATTAGCATATGAGGATTACCAGGGAGAAGAAATCGTCGACAGCAGTTTAGTCAGCGGAGATCATCTCTTCTACTTGCGCATAAAGGGGGATTCCATGATCGGCGACGGTATTCTTCCCGGGGACTTGGCTCTGGTGCGGGAAACGCCGGAAGTGGAATACGGCGCCTTAGCCATTGTCCTGGTAAATGGTGAGGAGGGCACCATCAAACGGGTTTACTATGATGACGACAGTCTTACCCTGATCGCCTCAAACCCGACCGTACCGGCCAAAACCTTTACCAAAGAGGAAATGAATAATGTGCGGATTGTGGGGGAAGTTAAAATGACCCTGCGCAGCTATTAAGCTCGTTCATCATCTTGGGTGTCTGTTTTAGCTATTAATTCGTTGACTATTGATTCGTTGGCTATTCATTCGTTAGCTATTGAGCGGTTTTAAATTTTGCTGATACTCTTTAATCATATAATGCCACTGGGGGATAGAGTTGTAAAGAAATTGTGTCGATAGCATCGACACAATCTGCTTTCCATACTCAGCTCGCTTATTCTGGAGGACAACCTCGTTTACCGACACGCCAGAATGTGAGTATGGCTGTATTATTAACCTGTGCCATTACTAAGCCGAAAAAAAAAGAAGCCTCTCATAAGTTCAGCGAACTAATGAGAAGCTTCTTACATGTGTCTGATGTGAGCAAAAGGCAAATCACATATCCACATTATAAAATCATTATTAATACTTGTGGTTGAGGGCTCTGCTTACATCATGCCGCCCATACCGCCCATACCGCCCATGCCCGGAGGCATGCCGCCTTTATCGTCGTCTGGCTTGTCCGCCACCAAAGTTTCGGTGGTCAGAATCATGGCCGCAATGCTGGCCGCGTTTTGCAGCGCGGTGCGGGCCACTTTGGCCGGATCCACGATGCCTGAGTCAATCATGTTCACATACTCGCCGGTGAGAGCGTTAAAGCCTACGCCAGCCCCGGAGTTAAACACTTTTTCCACTACCACGGAACCTTCATTGCCGGCGTTATTGGCAATTTGCCGCAGGGGCTCTTCCAGAGAGCGGCGAATGATATCCACGCCCACTTTTTCGTCCATATTGGGCGCTTCGAAGCCTTCCAAAGCCTTGATGGCCTGTACATAAGCCACGCCGCCGCCGGAGACAATGCCTTCCTCAACCGCCGCGCGGGTAGCGTTCAATGCGTCTTCAATCCGCAGCTTCTTCTCTTTGAGCTCGGTTTCGGTAGCCGCACCCACCTGGATTACCGCCACGCCGCCGGCCAGCTTGGCCAAACGCTCCTGCAATTTCTCCCGGTCAAAATCGGAGGTGGTGTCTTCAATTTGTTTCTTAATCTGCGCTACCCGGCCGGTAATATCATCGGCATTGCCGGCGCCGCCTACAACAATAGTCTCCTCTTTCTTAACCCGTACTTTGGAAGCGCGGCCCAGCATGGTGATGTCGGCTTTATCCAGCTTCAGGCCCACTTCTTCGGAAATCACGGTGCCGCCGGTAAGAATGGCGATATCCTCCAGCATAGCTTTGCGGCGGTCGCCAAAACCGGGGGCCTTGACAGCCACGCAGGTGAAAGTGCCGCGCAGTTTGTTCAGCACCAGGGTGGCCAGGGCTTCGCCTTCCACGTCCTCGGCGATAATAATCATGGCCCGGCCGGATTGTACCACTTTCTCCAGCACCGGCAGCACATCGGCCACCGCGGAAATTTTCCGGTCGGTGACTAAAATGAACGGATCATCCAGATTGGCTTCCATTTTATCGGTATCGGTAATCATGTAAGGAGAGATATAACCCCGATCGAAGTTCATCCCTTCCACCACTTCCAAAGTGGTGGCGGTACCTTTGGACTCTTCAACGGTAATGACGCCGTCTTTGCCCACTTGTTCCATGGCGTCGGCAATGAGATTGCCAATGGAGTCGTCGTTAGCGGAAATTGAAGCCACCTGGGCAATGGCGGATTTGCTTTCCACCGTCTTGGCGCTGCCTTTAATCGCTTCGACAGCCTTGTCCACCGCTTTTTCAATCCCGCGCTTTAGTACCATCGGGTTAGCGCCGGCGGCCACGTTCTTCAGGCCTTCCCGGACGATAGCCTGAGCCAGCAGAGTGGCGGTAGTGGTACCGTCGCCGGCCACGTCGTTGGTTTTGGTGGCCACTTCTTTAACCAGCTGGGCGCCCATATTTTCAAAGGGGTTCTCCAGCTCGATTTCCCTGGCGATAGTCACGCCGTCGTTTGTAATCATCGGCGAACCGAATTTTTTCTCCAGCACAACATTGCGTCCCTTGGGACCAAGCGTTACCTTTACGGCGTCGGCCAGGGCGTTAACGCCCTTTTCCAAGCCTTTCCGCGCGTCTTCGCGGAAAATAATATCTTTACCTGCCACTGAAATTTACCTCCCCTGGTAAATGTTTTTTACGGTCAATATTTTTACTCAATTACTCCCAAGATGTCCATCTCACGCAAAATCAGATATTCCACCTCGTCAATTTTCACTTCGTTGCCGGCGTATTTGGAGAACAATATCTTATCCCCCGCCTTTAAATCGATGGCCACCCGCACGCCGCTATCCAGCAGCCGGCCCGAACCTACGGACACAACTTCGCCTTCCTGAGGCTTTTCTTTCGCGGTATCCGGCAACACAATACCACTCTTGGTCACTTCTTCACTGGGCAGCGGCTTTACAACCACTCGATCACCCAAAGGTCTGATCAAAACAAACCCCTCCTTAAAAATGTTTGGTAAGTTTTAAATAATCATTTTGCTGTTAGCACTCAACTGCAATGAGTGCTAACACTCAAGTAATATAATATAGAACGAGCAAATCAAAAGCAAGTATATAAACGGCGGAAATTATCCATAATTGGGCTATTAATGCAAAGTATGCCGCTCTAGCTTTTAATTTCTCCTTCTAATTATATCTCCGGTCGGGTTACATTATGGGCTGCCCGCTAGATTATGGGCTGTCATAAATATTTTTCCACTGCCGCCGGTTTTTATACATTTGTACCACATTCGGCGGCGCGGCCGGTGAGGATCTCCAATCCGTGCGGCAGCGCCGGCATGATTGCTTCCAGACATTCCTTAACTCCCTTGGGGCTGCCCGGCAAATTGACGATTAAAGTGCGGCCCCGGATACCGGCCATGGCCCGGGACAGCATGGCGCGGTTGGTTTTTTTCAAACTCTCCAGCCGCATGGCTTCCGCCAGGCCGGGCACTTCCCGCTCAATTACCGCCTTGGTGGCTTCGGGCGTGTTATCCCGGGGGCCAAAACCGGTGCCGCCGGTGGTGACAAGCAAATCGTGCTTGCCTTGGTCAACCATTTCTGTCAGGGCGGCCTTTATGCCCTCATAATCATCGGAAATCACCCGATAGTCTTGCACGCTCCAGCCCTGCTGCCGCACTAAATCGCTAATCACTCCGGCGGCCAGATCTTCCCGCTCGCCCCGGGCGCCCTTATCGCTCATGGTTAATATGGCCACATTAAACATGCTCTCAACCCCTTCCGATACGTACGTAACTGTTCAGTGTTTGCTGGTTACTGTTCACGCGTTACTATTTAGCATCGAGCGGCACGCAAAACCTTTAACCGTGCGCTCATGCTCTCCGAGAAATCGCTTACGGTTAAAGGTTTTACGTGCCGTATTCACTTTGTGCATCAGCAAACACTGAACAGTAACGTTTGTTGCTACTCAAAGCTAAGGTACGTAAAACCGGACTTGCCATGAACCGGCCCGCCGGTTACAATTTGGTTAAATAAAAATTGTTAAACACAAATAAAATGGAGGTAATACCCATTGCATGACCGAACTACAGTGCCGGTAGAAAAAATATCCGGCGCGCAGCGCACCAGGCACGAGGACACGGTGATCCATGAAGCCGCCGTCACCCTTTACCTGAACGGCAGCGAGCTGGCCAGCATCATCTGTTCGCCATTTCATCTGGAAGAGCTGTGCCTCGGTTTTTTGTATGCCGAAGGCATCATCAGCAGCGCCGGTGAAGTGAACCGTTTTAGCCAGGATGAACAAAATGGTTCTCTGGAGGTGGATATCACCAACCCCGCCCGGCAAACCACCGGCTGCCTCAAACGGCATATCGCCTCTTACTGCAGCCGGGACCAGTCCGCCGCTTATTTACTCCATAGCGCCGGTATTGCCCCGGTGACCTCGGAACTGCGCGTTACCGCGGCCGATATTGCCCGGTTGCTGACCGAAATGGAGCAGCGGGGCGAATTATTCACCTCCACCGGCGGCGCTCACGGAGCGGCCTTAAGCGACGGCCAAACCATCCTGGCCTTTTTTGAAGATGTGGGCCGGCACAACGCCCTGGATAAACTGGCAGGCTGGTGCTTAATGAACAAAGTATCCGGCGCCGGTAAGGCGCTGCTTTTCTCCGGGCGGGTGCCCTCTGAAATACTGCTCAAAACCGCCCGGCTGGGGATACCGCTAATCGCCGCCCGTTCCGCCCCTACCGATCTGGCCCTGGAACTGGCCGACCAACTCAACATTACCATCGTAGGTTTTGTCCGGGGACAGAAGATGAATATTTACACCCACGGCGAGCGGGTTATTTAAGCTGGTTATTTAAGCAGGTTATTTAACCCGCCCGTCATACATTATCCGGCCGCAATCCCGCAGATCGTAGCCGCCCAGGGCGCGCACCTCCGCTTGAAAGGCCGGCTCGGCGATCACAGCCAGCACCCGGCTGATATAGGGAGTATCATAAAACTCCACCGGGATGCACAAATCATAACGCTCTTCCACCACCGGCACAAAGTCAAGGCCCAGGGCCAGGGCGGCGGCCCGGATCCCCATGCCGGCGCCCGCGGAACCGGAGGCCACCGCCGCCGCCACCGCCATGTGGGTATATTCATCCCGCTCGTAACCATTAATCTCATCGGGGCTGATGCCCTGCTGTTTTAATTTAAAATCAAACAAAATCCTGGTCCCGGCCCCCCGCTGCCGGTTCACAAAGGGAATATTCTTTGCCCGGAGGTCCTCCACCCCGTTAATGCCGAGGGGATTACCCGGCGCCACGATAAAGCCCTGTTCCCGATACACCAGATTTACCAATACCACCGGCCGGTCACTCAGCAGCCGTTTAATGTAGGAGATGTTATAATCGCCAGTTTCCTCGTCCAGCAGGTGGGTGCCGGCGCAGTGGGCTTCGCCCCGTTTCAGGGCCGACAGACCGCCCAAACTGCCCACATGGGCCGAGGATAAAGCAGCTTGAGGAAATTTTTGGCGCATTTGGTTCGCCAGCACATCCAAAGCAATATCGTGGCTGCCAATCACCACCGTGGTTTCCTGCACTTCCTCCAGCGGGCGCATCAGTTCTACCGGCGCCTCCTGGCCGGCGTTAAACCCTTCGGACAATCTGGGCACCCGCAGCATGCCGTCCGCCCGGACCATGGACATGATTAACCCGGCGCCCCGGGCAATGGGAGTGGCAATATACTTACCCCCTACCCGGCCCAGTTTGACCCGGATAAATTCCTCGGAACCCAGGGAAGAAACAATTTTTCTGGACATCACCACGTTAATTTTTTGCGGCACCGGCGGAACGGAGCCCAGTTTGCTGTAAAGCACCGGTTTAACGAACAGATCCGCCGCCAGCACTGCCGATACGGGATAACCGGGAATCCCCGCCACCGGTTTGCCGTTCACCTCGCCCAAAATCACCGGTTTGGCCGGTTTGATGGCCACCCCGTGGGTCACCACCCGGCCCAGTTCCCCAATCAGGTGGGCGGTATAATCCTCCCGGCCCGCCGAAGAACCGGCGTTAAACAGTACCACATCACACTCGTCCAGTGCCCGCCGCAAGGTTTTTTTCAAGTCTTCGTAATTGTCCGCGGTAATAGGCAGGCGGACGGGAACACCGCCCCACTCCGCCACCAAAGCGCCCAGTACCCGGGAATTGTATTCCACAATATCCCCCGGTTTAAGAGCCGCGCCCGGTTCCACCAGTTCGGTGCCGGTGGGACAAAGGGCCACTCTGGGTCGCGGGTGCACGGCAACAGCGGTTACCCCGCCCGCCAGAATACCGCCCAAATCAACGGGCCGCAACCGGTGGTTTGCTGGCACAATCATTTCCGTAGCCACCACATCCTCGCCAATCACCCGCACATGCTGCCAGGGTACCGCCCCGGCGGTAATCTCAAAAGTATGCTCATCGATGAAATGAACATCTTCAATCATAATCACCGTATCGCAGTCCGGCGGCAGCGGGTCGCCGGTATCCACCACCAAAGCGTACCGGCCCAGGGAGAGCTGCTTCGGGGTGGCGTCCGAGGCGCCTAAAGTGTCCGCGGAGCGTACTGCCACTCCGTCCATAGCCGCGGCATGATAATGGGGCGACGATGCTTTGGCAAAAACCGGCGCCGCCGTCACCCGCCCCAATCCTTCCTCCACCGGTATCACTTCACCCGGTCCGGGCTGCAATGCCCCAACAGCGCTCAGATGATCCAGGTAGTCCGCCAGCGCCAGCTCCAGCGGTTTATCCTCCAGGTAAACATCCCGTTTCATTGCGCCACTCCATTTCAAAATAATTTCACGCCGATCAGTTCTCCGGCCTCGACGCCTTCTTTTTCCGCCGGAATATAGGCCAGACCGTCGGCCCGCACCAAAGTGCTGATTAACCCGGACTTGCCCAAAATCGGTTCCGCCGTGATCTCTCCGTCAGCCACAGCCAACTTAACCCGGATAAAATCCTCCCGTCCGGCGGCGGAGCGCATATTCCGCAGCAGCCTGGCCCGCACCGGGAATTCCGGCAACCGGTCCGGGTAAGACCAATATTTTAGCAAAGGCGTTACGAACAGCTCAAATACCACGGCGGCAGACACCGGATGCCCCGGCAAGCCGAATACCGGCTTACCGTTCACCACCGCGCCTACCGTTGGTTTGCCCGGTTTAATGGATATGCCGTGAAACAGCACCCCGGGAGCGCCTAAAGTATTCAACGCTTCCGCGGCCACATCCCTGACGCCCACCGAACTGCCGCCTGAAATCAGCACCAGATCGCACTGGTCCAGGGCCCGGCGCAGCGTCGTCAACAACAGCTCAAAATTATCCCCGACGATGCCCAGCAGTTCCGGCCTGGCGCCGGCCGCCAGGGCCTGTCCGTACAACACATAAGAATTAACGTCCCTTACCTGGCCCGGACCAGGTTGCCGGGTGGGCTCCACCACCTCGTCGCCGCTGGAGATAATTCCCACCCTGGCCCGCCGGGCAACAAAAACCTCCGTCACGCCCGCCGCCGCCAGCAAGCCCAAATCCTGAGGCCGGAGCAAGTGTCCCCGGGGCAACAAAAGGGCGCCGGGCATCATATCCTCTCCGGCGCGCACCACATTGTCTCCGGAAGCCACCGGGCTATTCACTCCGACGGTACGCCGGTCCAATTCCTCCGTGTGTTCGACCATTACCACCGCATCGGCGCCGGTTGGCAGCATGCCCCCGGTGGGAATGAGCCAAGCCTGGCCCGGAGCTAATTGCCCGACAGACTCCCGGCCCATTAACACCTCGCCGGTCAGATCCAGGTAAGCCGGCATACTTTCCGAAGCCCCAAAGGTGTCCTTGGCCCGGACCGCGAATCCGTCCACGGTAGAACGGGCAAAACCGGGCACCTCATCAACAGCCGCCACTGCCCGGGCCAGCCTCCGGCCCAGCGCCTCCGGCAGGGACGCTTCTTCCGCCCCGGCCTCCGGCCCCAGGTGCGCGGCCAGCAATTCCCTGGCCTCCCGCACCGTCCGGGCCTGAAACAACTCAGTCATGCACGCAACCCCCTGCAGCTTTACGGTTGTTCATGGCTGGCATGAACATTTCCTGAATGTCTTTTAGAAGCAGCCTAATTCACAGCTGAAAATTTTAATCTTCAGCTCATTGGCCAGCTTCCCGATTTCACCGGTTGGCACCGCCATTTCCACCGCCAGCCGTCTGGCGTCGGTACAGCTAAGCTTACCGTCCACAGCCTCTTTAAGCATCGCGTCTTTAATCTCTTCCGTGGTTTTAGCCATGATGCAAATCCCCCCGTTTTATATTTTTGTTGTGAGCTCAACCAATATGCTCAAAAAAACACATTGCTCTTTTATTAAAGATATCTTTTTTCGAGCCGTTACGCAAGCATAATTTTCCCGTTATGCAAATTAATTATAACTGGGTTACTGGTCAGACCCTGTGTTTGTTAGTACCCGTAGCCCAGGCCCGTAAAGTTATTAACCGTAAGCGATTTCTCGAAGAGTATGAGCGCACGGTTAACT
>WQUS01000313.1 GCA_009781965.1 Bacillota bacterium
GTTTGTTAGTACCCGTAGCCCAGGCACGTCAAACCGTTAACCGTAAGTGATTTCTCGAATGAGCATGAACGCACGGTTAACGGTTTGACGTGCCGACTCGATGCCGAACAGTAACGTGTGAACAGTACGTAGTAAAATTGAACTACTATAACTGCCGAAACAACTCGACTCCTTTGGTGCTCAAGTACCGCCACAGGTACAAAATCACTGCCACAAAAATCACCATCACCAAAGCGGCGTAATGATAAAAACTGACAGCGGCAAATTGATTGGCCAGCCAATACAGCAATACGGACGCCGCCGCAACAGCCAGCATCGTGACCATGGTCAGCAAAACACTGGCGCTGTTTTTGACGACCTGCATATCGTTATAAAAATCAAAGCGATGAAAATGCAGATTATAAATGAGGCCAACCAGGCCGCTCAGTAACGTAAACAGCAGACAGGCGATTAAAATCGTCACGGACCCGCCCAGCCCGGTCCCCATGGTAAAAAAAACAATCACCGCGTCAATGACCAGCAAGGGCATAAAAACCGTGCTCTGTACCAGCAGCTTAGCCAGCAGCGCAGTCCGCGGCTGCACCGGACAGGATTTGACAATCCAAAGGTTTTTGCCCTCCAATGAAATGGACGGCGCAGTAGTATTGGTGATCGATAAAATAAACAAAAACACCACCAGGACCACCTGCACCTGATCGGCCCCCATACTGTGCAGAGAAACGAGCAGACGCTCCATACTTTTGCCCGCGTGACCGGCCCCAACGGCGAAAACCGTCAGCAGCAAAATACCGATACAGGAGTTCAGGATGTAGGTGGGAGAATGAAAAAGCCGGGCAAATTCCTTCTTCGTCATCGCCCCCAGCTTAGATGACGAACCGAAGCTAAGCTTACCGCCTCTGGCTTTTTTCGTCACCACGATCCGGGACCGCAGCGGGGCGTAAAACATGGACAGCACGGCGCAAAGGAGCACAAAAGGCGCCACATTCCAAAGCAAAGCCATGAGAATCTCCGTGGCGCTCTGATGATAAAGCCCGGCCACCGCATAACCCATCGGCGGATAATAGGTTTTGAAGGCCTCCAGCAGCGCGTTGGCGGAGGGTACGGCAGAGACCTGAAAATGCCTGATGGCAGTGTTGATGCCGGTAACAATGCCGGCCGCCAAAGCAATGGTCAAAATAATATTGAGATAGTTCTTGAACTGGGTCCCGCTGGTTAAAGCGCTTACAATATAGGATACGAGGGCAATCAGGCTCAGGGGGATCAGCGGCATGCTCAGCGTACAAAGCAGCGCGTAAACATAGAACACCCAAAACGGGTGCACAAAATAGCCGTACACACAAACAAAGGGCAGGGCAAAAACAAGGGAAACCAGCCAGTTTTCCAGCACAAGACCCGATATTTTAGCAAATAAAATCTGATACTTGGGCAGCGGGTAGGCAAAAAGCTGCTCGGTGTCGGAACTCTCAAAAAGCACCGCATTAGTAGTGTATAGGTTGGTGGTAAACACAAACAGCGAAACAAGCATAAACAGGATCGCCAGCACAAACCATTCCAGATGGACGGGATGCAGCGCCTTGGTGACCGTGTAGGCAATGAGACCGCAATAAGCCATCAGAAACAGCACAATCAGCACGAACACAGAGGCAAAGGCCCAGCCGATTTTATCGGCCCGGCGGCGGGCAAAACTCATTTGCCGTAAGGCGGCAATCAGATTGACCTGGACGAGGGCGATAAATTTATTCATTTTCCGTCAACTCCATAAATACGTCTTCCAGCGACTGTTTGCCAACGATTTCGTCGATTAAACCGGCCTCGACCAGCCGGCCGTTTTTGATAATAGCGATTTTATTGCAAAGCTTTTGGGCCACTTCAAGCCCGTGGGTGGAAAAAAAGATCGCAGCCCCGGCCGCCGTCAGTTGCCGAAAATACTCCTTCAGGGTAAAAGCAGCCTTAGGATCCAACCCCACAAAGGGCTCATCCAGCACCAGCAATCTGGGATTGTGAATCAGCATGCTGATAATGGCCAGTTTTTGCTTCATCCCATGGGAGTACGACAAGATGGGCGAAGCCAGGTCATCCTTAATCCCAAAGGCGGCGGCGTATTTTTCAATGCGCTCTCCCCGGTCGGATTTGGATACGTCAAAAATATCCGCCACAAAATTAAGATATTTGATGCCGGTAAAAAACTCGTATAAGTCCGGGTTATCCGGAATATAAGCGGTCTGTCTTTTGCAAGCGATGGGATCGCTTTTAATGGAAATACCGTTAATCAGGATCTCGCCTTGATCAAAATCGTGGATGCCCACCACCGCTTTAATCGTGGTCGTTTTCCCGGCGCCGTTGTGGCCGATAAAACCAAAAATATCCCCGTCCGCGATCGTCAAGGTCAAATCGTCCACTGCTTTCACATGGCCGTAGGTCTTCGTGAGATGCTTAATTTCCAGCATAGAGCGCCTCCTGATACAATTTCCACTCATTTTATCATTTTTACCCCTGGTTGACGAGTCAGTACCGTTAGCTATAAAATATTATGTACAGTGCCATATAGGCGCGCGGGAAAGCTTATCATAAGGATGATTAACCAATGAAGCAATCGATGATTATTTTTACCGACTTTGACGGCACTATTTCCGCTCAGGATGTTTGCGCCACCATGGTGCAAAGATTTGCCGCTCCCGGCTGGCAGGAGCTTAACCGGTTATGGGAAGCGGGGAAACTTTCTACCAAAGAGTGCGCTCAGCAAACCCTGGATTTAATGTCCATGCCCCCGGCTGAATTTGACGCTTTTGTTGAGAAGCAGGAAATTGACCCCTATTTTATCGATTTTACCGTCTGGGCTAAAGAACAAGGCTATCCCATCTATATATTGAGCGACGGCTACCATAACTACATTACCCCGATGTTGGCCAGGTACAATATCCGGCTGCCCTTTTACGCCAACCCCATGCACTACCGGCAGAGGCGAGGCTGGCAGATAGAAACCCCCTATGAGAATCCGCGCTGCGGGCGTTGCGGCGTATGCAAAAGCAAAATCATGTTGGATTTTATGCTGGAGCCGCCGCCGGATCCCATGCAGCCAAACCGCTTGAACGTATATATCGGCGACGGCCACTCAGATCGCTGCCCGGCCAATTTCGGCGATTTGGTTTTTGCCCGGGCCAACAGATCATTGGCCGCTTATTGCGCCCGGGAAGGCATCCCCGCCCAACTGTACAATAACTTTCAGGATATCCTGAAGATATTGAAAAGGGAACAACCCTGCTCAAGCTAAGTTACTGATCAAACCCTGTACTTGTTAGTACTCATAGCCCAGGCCCGTAAAGTTATTAACCGTAAGCGATTTCTCGAAGAGCATGAGCGCACGGTTTACTCGAGGTTCGAAGTTCGAGGTTCGAGGTTCGAGACTATGCAACGTTTGTTAGTACCCGTAGCCCAGGCCCGTAAAGTTATTAACCGTAAGCGATTTCTCGAAGAGTATGAGCGCACGGTTAATAACTTTACGGGCCGGCT
>WQUS01000314.1 GCA_009781965.1 Bacillota bacterium
TGGGCGTATTCTCCCAAGCAGAAGCAGTCAATGCCGTCAGACTGAATATATGATAAAAATGACCGGTAAACGTGTAACAAACGAAGGGCATACAGCGTCAAAAAGCAACGTTTTCATGACAAATGATTCAAAAAATATCACAGGGGTAATCACGCGAATCACTGGAGGTATGGGGATCTGTCTTGATATATGCGCGCGCGGACAGGTTCAAATACCAAACACAGTGAAAAACAACTGGTTATACCCAGCATAAATGTCAAGGATGAGCATGAGCGTTCCGAGTTCCTAAGCCGCGGCGGGAATGACCATTTCGCCTTTACATTTATGTGTGATAGTAATTAACCGCATCGCTGCGGTTATTCTTGAAAAAAACGACCCAGCAAGCAGGTTGGCGCCAACCTGCTTAAGGGTCATGCAAACACATCAAAAAAAAGGCTTACCCTTTAGCGGCTAAGCCCGTGTACATCAACAATCATGAATCGGAAGCATAAAAAAACCACAGCTGGTCAGCTGTGGTATAGCGGATTAAAGGATTCCATCATCGAAAACAGACATGAATTGATCAAAACGTTCCTGAAACAATTCTAGATATTCGTCGTCCGGCAGATCCTGGCCTTCATCATAACCTTGCTCAACTAAGTAACAGGAAAAACAATCAGCCAGTTCCGGGCATTCACGTTTCATTTTAGGGTATCGTTTTCTTAGATAAGCCGGAAAGTCAAGTTCAAATTCTAAACGGTCTACATGGCCTTCCACGAAATTTTTAACATATCCTATCATAAAATCAATATTCGTCATCTTCAACCTGATTCACCTTCTTCATCGTAACACGGCTGCGGCAGTCTTCCGGCAAATCGGCACTCCAAGGAAGCAGCGCCGCAGCCCCACTTCTGGTAGTTTTTGGTAATGTCTCCAACAGGTATACTATGTATCTGTATGGATCCAAGCCGTTCTCTATTGCTGTCTCTATAATTGAGTAAACGACGGAACTGGCTTCAGCGCCCTCGGGAGAATTACTGAACAGCCAGTTTTTCCGGCCCATCACAAAAGCTTTTATGCTTCGCTCCGCACGATTGTTCGAGAACTCCAAACGCCCATTCAAGAATACGTTTTGCAAATATTCCTGTTGGTTTAGTGAATAGTTTAACGCCTGGCCTATGGGGAAACCCGGCGCAACCACTCCCTTAACAGCTTTCACCCATTCGAAATAGTTATCCGCAATTGGCTTACTGAATTGCAGCCGTTTTATGTAACGTTCTTCTGGGCTAAGGTCCTCGAACTCGTGCTCAAGATGGAAGAGATAGTTAATGCAGGTCACAGCGCGATCGGCGAAAGAGCCCTCACCGTCATCACCTTCGGGCAGCGCCTTGAGCACATCGTGATATTTCCGCCTCGCATGGGCCCAGCAACCTACCAGAATTACCCCATCCAATTCACGGTAGGATTTATCGCCGTCGCAATGAAGTAAGCCGCGGAATGGTTGCAGGAACAACGCAGGGTTCTCCCGCCCCTTGGTCTGCGTGTACTCATATATCACTATTTGGTGCTCGGCGCAGCCAGTTGTACGGTACAGCCACTCGTATGACTTGGTTTTGGCCTTGCGGTCTTCTTCGCGCAGCACTTGAACCACCGTGGCGTCCGAGTGTAAAACGCTTTCCTTTAACAACGGCGTTTTCATCAACGTATATATCGTGATCAAATATAAACGCACGCATTTAATTACCCAATTGGCCATCGTCTGCCGCGACAAAAAAAACCCATCACGCTTAAACCCTTGTTCTAAGCGGTATAAGGGCACACAATATACATATTTTTGCACAGCAATAAACGCTACCGCCGATGGCGACGCCAGTGAGCGCGGTATAAGCGGTTTTGGCGCTTCAGCTTCTATGATTGCGGAATGATCGCCGTATCTTTCGCAACAAGCATATTTATGTATTGCATATTCCTTTATTATGTACCTTCCCGGTATGAATACCAGTTCACGGCGTATTTCCACGCCTATATCATGCATTACCGCGCCACAGTCTGCGCAGATCCGTCCCGATTCAGGCAGTTCAATCTCTTCACGTTCCACAGGCAGATTTTTGAGGTCTTCCTCCCGTTTGCCCTTGCGTTTATGCCGTTTATGCGCTTTTACATCGACCTCATCATATTCCTGTTCTAACCCGTTTTGATCAACTATAGGCTGAGGGCCCGCTCCCGCTTCGCCCTCAGCCTCTTTAATACTTGCACCCTTGGTTTGGGCGCATTGATCCACCGTTTTTTCGCTCGATTGGCCAAACAACTGATGCCTGTATAACCGTGCCTGGCATTCGTAGTAGTCATTAGCTGTTTTAAGATCCGTGACCTGGCGCCTCAGTTCCGCATTTTCATCCCTGAGTTGGGTTATTTCATTTATAAGAGCGTTATTCTGATATTTCAGTATAGCGTTTTCCGAGGTTAAAACCGCAACTGGATCCATTGCTATTAAGGTTTTGTTGTCTATGTCCCCAACAATATCCATAACCGTATACATCTCCGAATCAATGCATACAGTTTACCATATTTGTCAAAAATGTCAATATATTCTGGTTTTTTGTTAAGCTATAGCATGCCCATATTCTATACGCCGCAGTTTTTGTGTTAGCCCCGGGCTGGCTAATAGAAGATAGAGATCGTCATTTGTTAATGTCATTGTTTTGTCATTGCCAGCTGTTGGCCATTGAAATGACCCGTGCTCTAATCTTTTTAGGTACATCCAAAATCCGTTACCATCCCATTCAAGGATTTTCAGCCGGTTCTTTGCCCTATTGCAAAATACATATACCGCTGACTCAAACGGATCCAGTGCGAAACTGTTCTTCACTACCGATGCCAAACCGTTAATCTGCCGTCTCATGTCCGTTTGGCCACATGCCAAATAGATGCGCTTTCCCTCGAAGTTTAGCATGGCTGGATCAATTCCTTGCACAGCGCCGCTAAATTCTTTACCGGGTATCCCTCATCCGCCGCCATACGCAAGTCACCAATCTCTATATATACACTGCCCTTTTTGCCGCCTTCACGCTGTTGTTCTAGGGTTGGCCTTAATTCTTTCCATTCGATTGCCACTACTTTATTCACATTCTCGATTGCCATCGTTTTCACAGGCTTGTCTGTTTTCAATTCTAGCTTTCCACCACTTTGGTCCTCGTCTTTATGGAACTTTGCAATTTGGTTATACATCGAATTAACATTAACCCCATTTGCTCTGCACCATTCTTTGACACCTTGCCCACTTAATCTCTGCAACTTGAGCATTTCTGCCCATTCGTCCGCCGTTCGCCGTAATTTTGACATTCTGTAACCCCCTTGTATTTTTGATTACAGCTTATCAGTTTTTCGGGCGCTTTTGGAACGCCGTTATATTTGACGCTTACATAATGCTTCATTAGTGCGCCCTTTTCTGAATCGCGTGAAAGCTTCTCTTGCCGGGCGTGCTATCAGCCGCCACCGGCAGCCCGGTAACTTTCACG
>WQUS01000315.1 GCA_009781965.1 Bacillota bacterium
CTTAGTCTCTCTCAAAAGGTGATCTTATTAACCCCAAGCTGGTTGACCTAAAGGTTTCGCCTGGAAGGCGAGGGATTTAACCCCAATATACAGACATTAAACGAGGACGGCTTGACAAATTCAATCAGCGGGGTAAAATTTAATAGCATCAAGTGAATTTTGATTCATTTCTTGAGTGCTGGTTTTAGATGCCGAGAAGCACGATCAGATTCAATGGCCATGGAGAGAGGGGCATGGTTGATAACAATGGTTTATAACAAGACCAAACAAATTGTTGCCAAACAGCAAGCTTTGAAAGACAAGATCCTCAAAGCTGCCCGGGAAGTGTTGGCGGAGCGTGAAACGGCTGATACTTCGATTAAAACCATCGCTAAAAAGGCCGGTATCGCCACCGGCACCTTTTACCTGTATTTTAGAAATAAAGAACTCCTGATTGACACAGTGGTCGAAGAATTGTACACGGAATTGCTGGCCCTAATTAAAGAGGAAAGAGCCAAACATACCGATATATTCGATAAGCTGCAGGCCTCCATGGGAGTATGCGTAAGTAAATTTATGCAGGAAAAACACCTGGCTAAAATTCTGCTGGAGCATTTTCCGGCCGCCCAGGCGGTGTTTAACACGAAACTGACGCACATTGAAAGGGAGCTAATCCGGTTTGTCAAGGAAGATTTGGACGAGCTCCTGGCCCGGGGGTTAATTCCCGAACAGGACACTCAGGTCAGCGCCGTTGCTTTCGTGGGCACTTTCCGTCAGGTAATCTTTGCCTGGCTCAGCGAAGGGGAACCGGATGATTTCAGTAAAGCCTATCAAACCCTTATGGATTACAATATGAGGGCTTTGGGCAAATGGGCGGCGCCAAAATGACCTACTTAACAATTGAATCTTTGAGCGTCAATTACAGGCATGACAACCAAATTGCCCCGGCCTTGAAAGATGTGCGGCTGCAGCTCTCCCGGGGGAGCATCGCCGCGATTATCGGGCCGTCGGGATGCGGAAAAAGTACCCTGTTCAGTGTCCTGGCCGGCTTGAACCGGCAGTATGAGGGCCAAGTATTGCTGGACGGCAAAGAGCCGCAAGATACTGAGGGAGCGGCCCTGATCCTGCAGGAATACGGGCTGCTGCCCTGGAAAACGGTGTGGGACAATGTTAGGCTGGGGCTGCAGATTAAAAAAATACCCCCGGCGGAAATAACCCGCCGGGTGGAGGAAATGCTCGGCCAATTGGGGCTATTATCTTTACGGAAAAGGTTTCCGGTTCAGCTGAGCGGCGGCCAGCGGCAGCGGGTCGCTATTGCCCGCTCACTGGTTCTGGAACCGGAACTGCTGTTGATGGACGAGCCCTTTTCCTCCCTGGACGCTTTAACCAGGGAGGAAATGCAGGATTTTTTGCTGCAAATTTGGCAGGAGACCGGCTTAACCATTCTTTTTATTACTCATAACATTGAGGAAGCTGTTTTTCTGGGGCAAAGAATCTTTGTGCTGTCGGAATGTCCGGGTACAGTGGTGCGAGAGTTGGTCAACCCCCTGGCCGGAGATTACTCGGCCCGCGGCAAAATGGAATTTCTGGCTATGGCCAATGACCTGCGTGCTTGTTTACGGGGGAGGGCAAAGGGGTGCGTTTAAGCTATTTAAGCGGTAAGGTGATGCATATTTTGACGGCAGTGGTTATACTGCTGGCGTTCTGGCAAGTTTTAGCCCTGATTCTCCATACGCCGGCCCTGCCGCCGCCCGGGCAATCACTGATTAGCTTTTTCCAGATTTTCCGCAGCAACCTGCTGGTACACCTGGAAGTCAGTTTCTACCGGATTGCGGTGAGTCTGATTATTGCCACGGTATTGGGGGTGCCGCTGGGTTTATTCATTGGCAAAAATAAAAAAGCCGACGACTTCCTGGCGCCGCTGATCTACCTAACCTATCCCATCCCGAAAGTGGTGTTTCTGCCTCTTTTTTTGATTCTCATGGGCATAGGCAACGTCTCTAAAATTGTCTTAATCTCTTTAATTGTTTTTTATCAAATCATGGTGACGACAAGGGACGCGGCCAGGAATCTGCAGCGGGAATACGTCCTTTCCGTGCAATCCCTGCGGGCCACCCAGCTGGAGCTTTACCGCCATGTCTATTTTCCGGCCTGTCTGCCGGCGATCCTGACCTCCCTCAGATTGGGCTTGGGTACGGCTATGGCGGTACTTTTTCTGGTGGAAACCTATGCCACCAGGGAAGGGATCGGCTTTTTTATTATGGATTCCTGGAGCAGCCTGGCTTATGATAAAATGTTTGCCGGTATTATTGCCATGGGTCTGATGGGATTTCTCCTCTATCTGCTGCTGGATGTCTGTGAAAAGATCTTGTGCGCCTGGGTTAACCCATAAAACCGATACAATATCCCATGGCGAACAGGATGCAATAGACAAGCACAAGTCTGGCGGTGACGGCGAGGGTGGCGTTGAGGGGCGGCCCTTGAAGGGTAAAAACATCCTTCACTCCCCGTACGGCCAGAGGCAGAGAAAGGGCCACCAGGAACACAGTATTGGGCGCGATCCCCAGGAGCCACATCAGCACAGTGATTAGGTAGGCCGCTCCGACGCTGGTCAAGTACTGGAGCTGAGTAAACCGGACCCCGAAGCGAACAGCCGGAGTTTTTTTGCCGGCCTGGCGATCGGTTTCAATATCCCTTAAATTATTGACCACCAGGATAGCCACCACCAGCAGCCCGGCTGGAACGCTGGCCCACCAGGCGGCTGGACTGACATAGCCCGCCTGGAGATAATAGGCGCCGCAAACGGCGATCAGGCCGAAGAACACAAAAACAAAGATATCGGCTACCCCCTTGTAACCCAGGGGAAAGGGCCCGGCCGTATAGGCAATAGCCGCCACGGCGGAGAGAAAGCCGATAACCAATATCGGCCAGCCGCCTACATAAACCAAATACAAGCCCAGCAAAAAGGCGAGGCCGAGGACAAAAGCGATGCCGCCCATGACTTGGCGGGGAGACAGTAACCCGGCTTGGGTAACCCGGAGCGGGCCTAATCTTTCCTTGGTGTCGGTGCCTTTTTTAAAATCATAAACATCATTGGCCAGGTTGGAGGTAATTTGCAGCAGCAGAGCCGCCAGAAGAGTGGCTATGGCCGGGCCAAATTTAAAAACCCCGTCGCCCAGGGCCAACCCGAGCCCTACAAGCACCGGGCCGGTGGAGGCGGGGAGGGTCTTGGGCCTGATGGCCAAAAACCAGATTTTCAGCAGGCCCGGTTTGGGGGGAGACATATTTTCGTTGTTGTTCATGTTATCTGTTCCTTTGCTTGACGGTGGATAATCATCCCGTTTAATAGTATAAGCGATGTTCGGCCACCGGGCAACTATATTGCTTTGTCTGTCCGGATATTTGGTTACTGTTCGTTACTGGTCAGACTCTGTGTTTGTTAGTACCCGTAGCCCAGGCCCGTAAAGTTATTAACCGTAAGCGATTTCTCGAAGAGTATGAGCGCACGGTTAAT
>WQUS01000316.1 GCA_009781965.1 Bacillota bacterium
TGCCAGCCGCTTAAGGGGGAGGGCTGCCCCAGCCCCGGCGTGGGTGTCGGCCCCGGTGTCGGCGTTGGTTTAAGTGTCAACGGTGCTGTGTTTGCGGTCCACTTGGCGTAAATAGTAACATTACCGGTTATCCCTTTGTTAAAATCGTAAGCCGTGGTCAATGCTTTGTCGCTGTACCAGCCTGCAAAGGTAAATCCATCTTTGGTCGGGTCAGCGGGTTTTGCTACTTTAGCGCCGCTAGCCACTTTTTGGCTGTTGACGGTACTGCCACCGGCGGTTGCAAATGTTACGGTGTAGTTGGAGTTGGAGCTGCCGCCACCGCCTCCACCGCCGCCGCCGATGCTGGCGGTGCTAACAGTAAATGATAGAGAAGCACTGTTACTGATGCCGTTGCTGATGCCGTTGCTCCCCGTGACAGACAGAGCACCAGTGTATGGCGCCGTCTGGGCGGCAAGACCACTTACCGGACGGACGCTAAGCGTAACCGTACCACCCGGGGCAATCGAGGCAGCGGAAAGGCCTGTGCTAATTTCAAAGTAGCCGTTTATGGACGCCGTAAGACCGGTGATTTCCCTGGCGCCCGTGTTCGTTATGGTAAAGATCTGGCTCATATTCTGATTATTGTAGCCAGCTGCAGCAGTAAAAGTTTTGCTTTCCGGGGTAATCATCAGCACCGGACGATATTGGCCTACCGGAAGAGTGCCTACGGTATAGCTGCTTACACCGAAAACTGTAGCGTTAATATCACCAGCCTGGGCCAAAGTATAATCAGATACTTTGATCGGCACCTGAATTTCAAAATTAAGCACGCGGGTACTTTGGAAACCGGCGGGCAGGTTAAGAATCAATTGATTAGAATTTGCTCCACTGACGCTAATACGACTTGCCAAATAGCTTGCAGATACGTCACCCCATATGACACTCACAGCAAGATTATCATTGTTCAACCATGAAAATCCATCCGGCAAAGTAAGTTTCAAGCTCTCGCCAGCTTTTAAAGCGCCGGGCAAAAGTTCTTCAATATATAAAGTTACCGTACCTTGCTCACTGAAAACCGGCGCATTGGTACACTCGATATTTACCGAACCGCTGCTGTACGCTTTACCAACAGCAGCGGTACCGGAGGTAAAACCACTGCCGTCGCGTGCGGTGACCGTTAAAGGTATATATCCGTTATAACCGCTGTCAATATAGATGTTGCTAAGGTACAGGTATAGATAGCAGCCATAGGCCGGATTAGGCGAGCCAACAACGGTAACTTTAATTTGGTTTTTGCTGATCTGGGTAATACTAAGACCGGCATCTTTTAAGCCGTTATAATCACTAAAGCTTTGATAATGATCCGGAATAGCAAAATAGTTACTATGGGCGCCATAATAGGGCGCTTGACCATAATAAGTAATGAAAGAACCGTCCGAACGATAATAGGCCCAATCGTCATCAGTCATTACATTGCCTTGGGTCATTGCATTATTGGAATTATCGCTTCTATCAAACTCAAAATTTTGAGGCAGGCTGATGGTGCAGCTATCGCCGTCGCTCAGCTGGCCGGGTGCAAATTTCATGAACACTCCACTCAAACTGGTGTTAGTACCAGCCACAACCCCTGGAATACCCCACGCTATAATATCCGCAGCATATTGACCCACAGAGAGAGCGTTTACAGTAAAAGTGCTTTCGCCAGCGACTGTGGCTTTAACATAGCCAGCCAGAATCACAGTATTATCATATACCTTGATTGGAACCTCAATTTGAAAAGCAAGCGGGGCAGTACTTTGGAAACCGGCAGGCAGATTAAGAATCAGTTGATTGGAATTTGATCCGCCAATCGTAAAATGATTTTGTAAATAGTTTGTAAGGGTATTAGGATCAGTCAGGGAGCTACCGGTACCGCCTGTACCGGTAAAATTTGGATCTGCCGCTTCGCCCCGGAGAAGAGTTACGGCGCCGGCAGGAAGTGCAGTGCCGGAGCCCCACGAAAATCCATCCGGCAAAGTAAGTTTCAAACTTTCCCCAGCTTTTAAAGAGCCAGGTAATTCTTCTTCAATATTTAAAGTTACCGTACCCTGATCAGTAAAAACAGGTGCATTGGCGCACTCAATATTTACCACGCTGGAGTTTACCCTACCAACACTAACTGTACCGCTGGTAAATCCACTGCCGCTGGGAGAATTGATTGTTAATGGTATGTTTCCGGTATAACCGCTGTTGATATAGATGTTGTTAAGGTACAGGTACAAGTAGGAGTCATAACCTGCCGCTGGGATACCGTCAACAGTAAGCCTAATTTGGTTATCGCTAAGATAGACAACGCGAATGGGTACACCTGCTAAACCGTTTGCATAAGCACTGTTTGGAACAGTAACCGGAATGGTGAAATAGTTACCGTTGGCTTGGCCGTATACTTGCTCACCAACCGACCAACTCCAATCGCTGTCGGTCATTAGCTGGTCTTTAACTCCACCGGCCTTTAAAAACTGAAAATTTTGCGGTAAGCTAACGGTACAGCTGTCGCCAATCTTCAACTGACCGGCTGTAAAATGAAAGAACACAGCGCCTAACTGAGCCGGCTGGCCGCCGTCCAAAATAGTTGGTACGCTCAGGGCATTAGGGGCATCGGCAAGAGCCGTACCCGGCCCAAAGGGAACAACCACCGTTAACACGAACAACAACGCCATAACCGAGTAAAACCTTTTGTTACGCGTTTTACGCAAAATTTACAACCTCCTCCATTTTTTATAGCC
Source organism: Bacillota bacterium (assembly GCA_009781965.1). Taxonomy (GTDB): domain Bacteria; phylum Bacillota; class Desulfotomaculia; order Desulfotomaculales; family Desulfallaceae; genus BRH-c8a. Next base: position 2,745 of record WQUS01000316.1, read on the forward strand.
TTTTGTCCAAAATAAATAATTGGTCGAATAGTATAATAATTCTATCCGCTGCTATATATTTCCTGCAAAATTTACGTCTCCTCAGATATTTCTCGACAATTTTTAACGTGAGCGATTTAGAAAAAAATAGAAAACCAGCCTTTATTACGCTGGGAATCTTTTCTCACAGATGCTATAATACTATAACAGGTTGTTTAGAGGACGGTTAGCCACTCCCTTTATCTTTTGCCTTTAGAAAGGGGGTGGTATTATGACAACGTTTGAGGCTATTTATCTCATGATAATATTTGCATCACTCGTTGTCCTGATCATAGAAAAGAAATAACCGCCCTCTTGGCCTTTGAAGTGGCGGTTATTTCTTTAAAGTCACATTTTTAGGCTAACCGTTCTTGGTAAACAACCTGCCGGACTGACGTGATGGCAACGCGTCAGTCCTTTTATATAGTATAACCAAATGAAATGAGTTATGCAAGTTACATTACCTGCTGTTACAGAAAAACTCTCAAGGCGCGTTATTACTGGTCACGCGGTACTGGTCAGTACCGCCCGGCCAAGTAAACAACCTGACTACAATTGCTAACAAAGAAACATTAGTTGCTGTCCAGCCCCTAAATGCCAAACAGCAGCTAATGTTTTGCTTACTGCTACCGCACTGCCGCCGCGAACCGGTGCAGCACTGCCGCTACTTCCGCCCGGACGGCTGTGCCGCGAGGATCAAAGAGGTTACCCGGCTTGCCGCCTAAAAT
>WQUS01000317.1 GCA_009781965.1 Bacillota bacterium
TTAACCGTGCGCTCATACTCTTCGAGAAATCGCTTACGGTTAATAACTTTACGGGCCTGGGCTACGGGTACTAACAAACACAGGGTCTGACCAGTAACTTGAAATGTGAGCAGTGGCTTAAATTTTACCTGAAAATATTGACGGGAAATTGTTGCTTATGCTAAACTGAAGTTAACTTGAAGTTCACATAGTGAACGCCATAGTGAACATGACATGTAACCTTTAAACTGACAGGCTATTGTAACCGGCACGCCAAAACCAGCGTTCCCCTTGGTTTTACCGGCCAAATTTTACTCATCAATTTCAGAAGTTTCAGAAGAGTTGATGCGTATAACCATTCTATTGCAAACCTATTACAAACCTATCGCAAAGATCAGGCCTGCAAGAGAGCGCCATGCCAAAGCCGAAGTTCCGCAACAGACTAAACAATTACCACTAAACAACTACCAAACCAAACTACCAAACCAAGAAAGGGCGGTATTATTATGACCTCGATGCCAGAAAAAACGACTCATTCCATCATCACCCTCACCGTTAACGGCGATGAACACGCATTTATCCTGGGGGAAGGGGCTCATCAGGTTTCACCATCCCACACCCTAGCCCACACCTTAAGAGAAACCTTAGGTTTAACCGGCACCAAAATTTCCTGTGATCGGGGCGCCTGTGGCTGCTGCACCGTACTCATGGACGGGAAAGCGGTCCTCTCCTGTATGCTCTTGACCGTTGAATGCGCGGGCAAGCAAATCACCACCATTGAAGGCTTGGGCGATCCCGCTACCGGCGCTATCGACCGGCTGCAGCAATCCTTTATTGACCATACGGCCTTCCAATGCGGCTTCTGCACCCCGGGCATTATTATGAGCGCCAAAGCGCTGTTAAACCAAAACCCCTCCCCCACCAGGGAAGAAGTCCAGGCAGCCCTCGCCGGGAATTTCTGCCGCTGCATCAGCCATTACCATGTACTGGACGCCGTGTTGGATGCGGCCCAAAAAGGAGATCCGGAATGAAAAGTTATCGTTATATCGGTAAATCCACGCCGCGCAAGGATGCTCTTGATATCGTCACCGGCCGGACAAAATTCATTGCCGATCTCACCGTACCCAACATGCTTTACGGTAGAATACTTCGGAGTCCCCACCCCCATGCTTTAATCAAGAGTATCGATACCGCGGCGGCCATGAGGCTGCCGGGAGTCAAGGCTGTGCTGACCCATGCGGACGTGCCCGATTGGCGGGCCGGATTCCCCCATCACGTTGGCATCCTGGACAGTAAAGTCCGCTATGTGGGTGCGGGAGTGACTCTGGTGGCGGCTGAAACGGCGGAGATAGCGGAAAATGCGCTGGCGCTGATCAAAGTCGAATATGAACTGCTCCCGGCGGTCTATGATCCAGAAGAAGCAACGCAACCCAATGCACCCCAGTTATATGACCAGTTTCCCGGTAATGTGTTCCCGCGGGACAACCTCGTCTTTGGCCCCCATACCCTGAACGGGGTGGAGATGGGGGATCCGGAGCAGGGCTTTGCCGAAGCTGATTTTATCGTCGAGGGCACTTATGCCTATGAAAACATCCCCAACCCGCTGCCGCCGGAATCACCAGCCGTGATTGCGTCCTGGGAGGGTGCGGATAATTTAACTGTCTGGCTGGGTTCACAGGGCCCGCAAGTATTTAAAGCGGCCTTTCAAAGGCGAATGGGTTCCATTAATCTGGTCTCTTACGGCAGTCCGGTGGGCGCAAGCTATGGCGCCAAGTACGCCTCCTGGCAGTATGCTTTGCCTGCCGCCGCACTCTCCAAAGCCACCGGCCGGCCGGTGAAGCTTGTTTATGACAAGGCGGAACACCTGGCGGCCTTTACCTTACGGCTTGGTTCCCGCATCCGCGGCAAAGTGGGGATGAAAAAAGACGGTACTGTAACCGCTATGGCCGGCGATTGGCTGGTCAGTTCCGGCGCCTATTCCGAATGTACCCAGGCCATGGTGGCCGTGGGCTGCGGTGAAGCCCAGCTGATGCTTAGATGTCCTAACTGGAGTTTAAAACCCCAAATGGTCTGCACCAACCGCTCGGCCTCCGGGCAGGTCCGGGGTTTTGGCGGCCAGGAACTGAAATGCGCGCTGATTCCTATTTTGACCTTGGGGATGGAGCAAGCCGGCCTTGACCCGGTGGAGTTTTTTAAAAAGCATTATATTAAACCGGGCGACGGTTTTTACTGGCGGGAAGGCAAATGGTGGGTCTGCACCGGCATGGACTATTCCCAGGCCATTGACCGGGGCGCCGCTACCTTCGGCTGGTCGGAAAAATGGCGGGGATGGCTGAACTCTACCGCTGTCAGCGGCGCCAAGCGCCGGGGCATCGGGGTTGGCGTGCATGGAAATGCTGATGCCGGGGAAGATGTATCCGAAGTATATGTGCGGCTGGAGCCCAATGGAGCGGCGATGATTCATTGCGGTATCGCCGAACATGGCACCGGGCAGCGCAGCAGTCTCTGCAAAATGGCGGCGGAAATCTTGCAGCTGCCCCTGGACCGGGTCTTTGTCACGCCGACTGATTCCCTGGTTAACCCCATTGAAATCGGACCGGTCGGTTCGCGAGGCACTTATGCCATGGGCGGCGCGGTGATTGCCGCGGCGGAAGACGCCAAAAGGAAACTTTTCGAACTAATGGCGCCAAAACTTAAAGCCCCGCCGGAAGCATTGGAAACAATAGACGGCATGGTTTATGTGCAAGATAAACCGGAGACAAAGCTCCCCTGGATCAAGGCCATGCAATTCCACGGTTCCGTCATGGGATATGGCCGTTTTGAGTCGGATTTTTCCAAACCAAATTTCATGATGATTTTCACCGAAGTGGAAGTGGATACGGAAACTGGTAAAGTAGAGCTGCTCAAAGTAGTAGGCGCCACCGACGTGGGGCAGATTATCGACCCCTTATCCCTGACCAATCAACTTAACGGCTGCCTTGGTTCCGCCGGCATTGACAGCGCTATCTTTGAAGAAACGGTTCTTGACCGGCAGCTGGGACGGATTATGAATGCCAATATGATAGATTATAAGTGGCGCACCTTTGCCGAACTGCCCGAGATGGAGCATGCCATCCTGGAGTCGCCGTTTTCCACTCATCAGTTCCAGGCTATCGGCATGGGCGAGATCACTCCGTCTCCCGGACCCTCTGCTGTCCTCATGGCCGTATCCAATGCCATCGGGGTGCGGATCCACGAATACCCGCTCACACCGGATAAAATCTTAACCGCCTTAGGCAAAACAGCACCTTCGGAGAGGATGGGAAAACAATGAAAACTTTTACCCACATTAACGCGGATTCGGTAGCTGAGGCAGTGAAGTTGCTGGCTCAATATCAAGGAAGGGCAAAACTCAACGCCGGGGGCACGGATCTGCTCGGGGTCTTAAAGGATCGCATCCTCCCCGATTATCCGGAAGCGCTGATCAACATTAAGACGATACCTGAGCTCAGCGGCGTTGCGGAAGATGAAAAAACCATTACCATCGGCGCCTTAACCATCCTGGCGGATTTAAGCGCCGCGCCCCTGATCGAAAAATACTGCCCGCTGCTTAAAGAAGCAGTGGACACAGTCGCCGCGCCCCAGATCCGGAACGTCGCCACTATCGGCGGCAACCTCTGTCAGGATACCCGCTGCTGGTACTATCGCTACCCCGACGAGATCGGCGGCATGATTCAATGCTTGCGCAAAGGGGGCAAAACATGCCCGGCCGTGGTTGGCGAAAATCAATACCATGCCATCATGGGCGCCAAGAAGTGTTTCGCGGTCTCTCCCTCCGATACGGCAGTGGCCCTTACCGCCCTTGACGCGACAGTCACCCTGGCCGGAGGGTCAGGCACACGCACCCTGCCGGTGGAGGAGCTTTATACCCCGCTGGGGAATGTGCTTAACCCAGACGAGCTGGTGACGGCCATTTATATTCCCAAGCCCGCTCCGGCCGCCAAGCAAAACTTCATTAAGTTCACCTTGAGAAAACCCATTGATTTCGCTATTGTGAGCGTGGCATCGCTAACCACTCTGGAGCAGGGCATCTGTACCGCGGCCCGCATTGTTCTGGGCGCGGTGGCCTACACCCCGGTCCGGGCCCGTGAGGCAGAAAAATTCCTCACCGGCAAGGAGCTGACTGAAGAAACTGCCTCCGAAGCAGCGGAGCTGGCCCTGGCCGGGGCCAAGCCCCTGGCCAAAAACGCCTACAAGCTGGAAATTGCCAAAACCCTGGTTAAAAGGGCCCTGCTAGGACAATAATCAGGCCGTAACATTAAACCACCGTTAAACCACCGAGTTAAACCACCGACCCGACTGGTCGGCAAAAGCCCCGGGTAATTTACCCGGGGCTTTTGCCAAATCAAACATAAGCATCTTTTTTAAAACACTTTCCCTTTCGTCTCCGGACCTAGCAAAGCAACTACCACTGCGGTCACCAGATTAACGCCAAAGGCAAATAACATCACTGCCGTAGGGCCGTAACCGGCTAAGATATAGCCGATAATAATCGGCCCAATAGTGGCGCCCAGCCGGCCGCAGGCCGCTGTATACCCCACGCCGGTACCCCGCAGCCGGGTCGAAAACAACTCCGGGAGATACACTTGGTTAACCATATTAAAGCTGTACTGACAAAACATATACAGCAGACCGGTGCCAATTACCAGGCCCAGGGTTGGCGCCTGGCCATATGAATAGGCCATAACCGCCGTCAGAACAGCCATTAGCACCACCATCCACTTTCTGCCGACCTTTTCAATCATATAACTGATAAAAAAGTATCCCGGGACACCGCCTAGGGCGATCAATGCTACATAACCCATTGATTTAATAATCGCAAACCCTTTAGCGACCAGTAAAGAAGTTAACCATAGGTTAATGCCGTAAAACGCCATCATGGTGGTAAACATCCAGATGGTCGCCATAATAGTAATCTTCATATGATGCCTCGAAAAAAGTTCGGCAAACGGCGATTGCTCCTTTACAGCTTCCGGGGCAGGAGTATCTGCATAAGTTGCTTCTACCACCGGCAAAGGTTGACCGGTATTTTTTTCTATTTTTTGCTCAATGTGCTCCATTACTGCATCGGCTTCATTATATCTTGCTTTGGATTCCAGCCATAGAGCCGATTCCGGCAAATGCTTCCAGATCACAAAAGCCCATAGCGCAAAAAATGCTTCCAGCACGAACATACCCCGCCACCCCAAATAAGGCAAAAACAAATAAGTCAGCAATCCGCCGACGGCCATGCCGATAGGCAATACAGTCATAAAAAATACAATATATTTGCCCCGGAGACGGGAAGGTACCAATTCACTCAACAAAGATGTGCCCACCGGTATCTGTGCTCCCAGTCCGATGCCAAAAATCAAGCGAGTGATAAATAAAGCGCTTACAGACCAGGAAAAGGCAAACACAATCCCGAACACGCCCCATATTAACATTGCTGCAATTAATACCGGTTTCCGGCCGAATTTGTCCGCCAGATAGCCACAGACTATGGAGCCAAAAAACATGCCTACATAGGTAATGGACGCCAAATAGCCCAAAGCCTTCGGACCAAGATGCCAGAATTGACCCAAAACCGGCAGCAAATAACCAATGCCACTCATATCAATCGCTTCTAAAAACGATGCCACTAGGACTAAGCCGCCGATCCGCATCAAGTATGGTGAGCTTGGCAAACGCTCTAACCGCTTAGATATACCGGCCCGTTGGTTATTAAGCATCACGCTCATTTCTTTATCCCTCCTTCATATTAGCTTAACCCCATGCAGATTTTCTATCTGGCTATTGCGAAAATTTAGACATTATTACCAGATTGTTCAATGAATCAATGCATTAAAACACTTTCCCTTTCGTCTCGGGACCTAATAAAGCTACGATGCCGCCGCTAATCAGGTTTACGCCAAAGGCGAATAACATTACTGTTGTAGGGTTGTGACCGGCCACTATAAAGCCGATAACAATCGGTCCAAGAGCGGCTCCCGCCCGGCCGCAGCCCGATGTATATCCCACCCCGGTAGCCCGCAGGCGGGTCGTAAACAATTCCGGGAGATATACCTGGCACACCATATTAAAGCCGTACTGACAAAACATATACACCAGTCCGGTGCTAATTACCAGGGCCAGGGTTGGCGCCTGGCCATAGAAGTAAGCCGCAACAGCCGTTAATACGGCCATGATCACCACAAGCCATTTTCTGCCAATTTTTTCAATCAGATAGCTAATCACGAAGTAGGCCGGTAGGCCCCCCAGGGCGATTAACGCTACGTAACCAGTGGACTTAATAATCGTAAATCCTTTAGCCACCAGTAAAGAAGTCAACCACAGGTTAATACCGTAAAATGCCATCATATTGGTAAACATCCAAATGGTCACCATAATAGTAATCTTCATGTAATGCCTGGAAAAAAGTTCGGCAATCGGTGAGTGCCCTTTTACAGCTTCCGGCGCGATTTCCCGGTCCGGTTTCCGGGCTTGATTCTCCGCAGAATTCGCCTCTACCGCCGGCAAAGCCTGACCGGTACTTTTGACTATTCCCTGCTCAATTTGATCCATCACTTGATCGGCTTCATTGTGCCTGGCTTTAGATTCCAGCCACAAAGCAGATTCAGGCAGATACTTCCAGATTGCAAAAGCCCATAGCGCAAACAATGCTTCCAGCAGGAACATGCCCCGCCAGCCCAAATGAGGCAAAAACAAATAAGTCAGCAATCCGCCGCTAGCCATGCCGAGAGGCAATAAGGTCATAAAAAATACTATATATTTACCCCGCAGGCGGGAAGGAACAATTTCACTCAGCAAAGAGGTACCTACCGGTACCTGGGCTCCCAGCCCAATGCCAAAGATAAAACGGGAGATAAACAAAACGTTGAGCGACCAGGAAAAGGCAAACACAATCCCGGATACGCCCCATATTAACATCGCCGCAATTAGTATCGGCTTCCGGCCGAATTTGTCCGCCAGGTAGCCACAGACCATAGCGCCAAAAAACATGCCGACATAGGTAATGGAGGCTAAATAGCCCATCATCTTCGGGTCCAGGTGCCAGAATTGGGCCAAAACCGGCAGCATAAAGCCAATGCCGCCCATATCAATAACTTCTAAAAATGCGGCCACCAGGACTAACCCGCCCATCCACATCAGATATGATGAGCTTGGCAAACGCTCTAACCGGTTAGATATACTGACCCGTTGGTTATTAAGCATCACGCTCATTTCTTATCCCTCCTTATTATTGGTTTGACCCCTGACCCAATGCACATTTTCTATCTGGCTATTACGAAAATTTAGACATTATTCACTATTAATTGATCAACGAGTTGATCAATTAACGGGCCAGTTTATAGCCGGCTTGTTCACGGTCCCAGGTATCCGGCGTAATCCCCTCGTCGCGTAATTTAAACTTCTCTACCCGCAGCATTACATTCTTGGGCAGTTCATCCATAAAACGTATATAACGCGGCACCATAAAATAAGCCATGCGCTCCTCACAAAAAGCAATCAAATCTTCCGGAACAATGCTTCGCCCCTGCTTAAGAGCCAGACACAACATCACCTCGTCATCACCAAATACCGATGGCACGCCAATGATCGCCGATTCCATCACCGCCGGGTGTGAATTAATAACTCTTTCCACTTCAAAGGAGGAAATATTTTCCCCGCGGCGCCGCAGGGAATCTTTTTTCCGATCCGAGAACAAGAGAAAACCTTCTTCATCGAAGTAACCGCAGTCGCCGGTGTGAAACCAGACGTCCCGCCATGCTTCCACCGTTTTATCGGGCATTTTGTAGTATTCGAGCATCATCGTATACGGCTTCTTGGGCCGCACCAGAATTTCACCGGGCATATTCACCCCCAGCTCCACACCGGCTTCATCCACAATTTTAATGTCATAGTCGGGATGTTTGGGGCCGCAGGAACCGGCTTTAAAAACGGACAACGTATTCATAGTCGGGGCGGCAAGCTCGGTAGAACCGTAGAACTCCCTCAGTTTGGCGCCGAACCGGGGCTCGAACTCACGGCAAAGCTCATCCGAAGATGGCCCCCCAAGCACAGCCTTCAGAGGGTTATCCCCATCGTCAGGCTTTGGTTCCGCCAGGCATAAAATCGAATTAATCACCCCGGAGCCGGTTGTATAGGTGCAATGAAAACGTTTGATATCTTCCCAGTTGCTGGTGGCAGAAAATCGCTTTTTCAAAACCGTACTGGCGCCTTTTAACAAAGCAAGGTTTACGCCGGCGTGCCAGGCATGGGCATGGAAAAGGGGCATAGGATTGTAAATACAGTCGTTTTCATTTAACTGGCCTTCCAGGACCCAATCAGAAAAACGTTCCGGTACGGAATATAAAAGGTTTTGCGGCAGCAATACGCCCTTCGACAGTCCGGTGGTACCGGAGGTATACAAAATAAGGATCGGATCGGAGAAAATTACCTCCGCCGGCTGATATAGGCCGTCATTGTCAATGAACCCGGACCACTCCAGCACTTGCTTGCCCAACGATGCAATTTCTTCTTTGACTCCGGCCATGGTCACACCGCTGCTCCGCGCATCCTCCTCGTCGTCTTCAAGCACCACTACCGTCTCTACTTTTGGCGTTTGAGTCAGCACCGTGGCCAGCCGGTCAATAAAGTGAGCATGCATGAGCAAAACGCGGGAATCGGAATGATCAATCATATAGGTCATAATATCGCCTTTATGATAGATATTAATGGGCACTTCAACAGCGCCCAGTTTGGAAAGGCCGAACATGATAAAAACGGCTTCGGGGCAATTCTCCATCACCACGGCTACTTTGTCCCCTTTGGACACCCCCAGTTTTTGCAGGGCGGAAGCCACCCGGTTGGCCTGCCGGTTAAATTCTTCATAACTGTACTTTTGTTCTTCGTAATACAAATAGGTTCGCGAACCGTATTTTGCCGCGCTCCGTTCCAGGAGAGTATGTAATACTCTCTCGTGCACAATATCTTGAGCCATTGCTATTACCTCCAGATAGCAAAGTTTACCCTTAACTTTGTTTTTGGCCGTATAATTCCATAAATGATCTCTTGTCTCCCAGCAGTTCCCGGGCAATAATCAGCCGCTGAATCTGATTGGTTCCTTCATAAATTTGGGTAATCTTCACATTGCGCATAATCCTTTCCACCGGATAATCACGCATAAAACCATAGCCGCCGAATATTTGCACCGCGTCCACCCCCGCTTGCATAGCCATATCGGTAGCCATAGTTTTAGCCATCGAAGCGTACATCTCGTAAGGACGGTCGTTGTCATGGAGCCAGGCGGCGTAATAGGTCAAAAGCTTGGCCGACTCAAGCCGGATCGCCATGTCCGCGATCATCCCCTGCACCAGTTGAAAACTCCCAATGGTCCGGCCAAACTGCACCCGTTCGCCGGCATACTTAAGCGAAGCGTCAAGGGCCGCCTGGGCCTGGCCTAACGCCTGGGCCGCCGTGACAATCCGGCCG
>WQUS01000318.1 GCA_009781965.1 Bacillota bacterium
TGACAACCCCCCTAATCAGCACGGTGGCGTTGGAGCCGGCGCTCAGATTCCCCAAAGACAGCGAACCGCTCCAAGGCAGCCAATTTTGGCTGCCATTAAGAGAATATTGCGGCCGGCAGATTGCATCGGGCAGGGTATCAGTCAGCACCACGCCTGTGGCTTCGCCCGGCCCCCCATTGGAGACGCCAATGGTATAGGTAACCGTTCCGCATGGCGCCACCGGATTGGGACAGGCCACTTTGACCAGCGCCAGGTCCGCTACATTGCCAATCGGAACCAGGGCGCCGGAAGAATTGTTGGTCAAGTCCGGGTCCGGCGTTGAGCTGAATACCGCGGCTGTGTTCATTACATTTGCCGTAGAAGTGGATAAAATTCCACGGATGAGAATGAGCTGCCGGCCGCCGGCCGGTAAAGTGCCAAGGACATATGGATTCACCCAGGGCGTCCAGGTTATGCCGCCGTCGGCGGAGACTTGCGGATTGACGAGGACAGATGATACCGTATCGGTTAATACAACATCCTGAGCAGCGTCGGGACCATTGTTGGAGACTGTGATGGTATAGGTCAAGCTCTCTCCCGGTACCCCGGGGTTAGGAACGGCTGTTTTCACCACGGCGATGTCGGCTGATGCTTCTACGATGGGCGTAATTTCAATATCGCTGTTGTTGGTGATATCTGGATCAAGGGTGGTGCTGCTAACGGTAGTAGTATTGACCAGATTTCCCGTTGCTGAAGGATCTACAGTTCCCTGGATTAAAAGGGTAAAGGCGGCTCGGTTGGCTAAGTCGCCAATGGTGTAAGAGCCGGTCCAGGGCTGCCAGGTCAATCCCCCGTCGGCAGAATATTGGGCGTCCGGAATAGCGGCTAAAAGAATATCTAAAATTTGCACGTTCTGTGCATTGGAGGGCCCGTTATTGGTCGCTACAATGGTATAGGTCAACATGTGGCCCGCCTGGGCCGGGTTTGGGTTGGCGAACTTGGTAATGGCAAGATCGGCTAAAGCTTCTACGGTTGTAATAGCCATACTGCTATTATTGGCCGGATTTGGATCAGTGGTAGCGCTGCTTACCGCGGCTGTGTTACTTAAGACGCCGGTGGCCAATGTATTGACGACGCCCCGCAGCAACAGCGTAAAGGAATCTCCATTGGCCAGCGTGTCAAGGGTATAAGAACCGGTCCAGTGATGCCAGGTAACGCCGCCGTTGTTTGAAAATTGCACTCTGGTCAGATCAATCGGCGTCTGATCAGTAATCATAACGTTTTGGGCATCCGCGGGGCCGGCGTTAAAAATCTGTAAGCCATAGGTGAGTATATCGCCGGCTGAAACAGGGTTGGGGCTGGCCGTTTTCACAATGGCCAGATCCGCGCCGGCGTCCACCGGAGTATTCACAATCACGCTGTTATTGAGCATATTGGGGTCGGGGGTTATGCTGCTTACAAAAGCTGTATTGGTAATGGAACCTGTAACCGATGAGTTCACTGTGCCGCGAAGAAGCACGGTGACAGAGGCGCCGCTGGCCAATGTGCCGATGGCCTGATTGCCGTTCCAGGTGTTCCAGGTCAGGCCGCTGTCAGTGGAATATTGCCCATTGGAAAGACTCGGCGGAACCACGTCGGTGAGCAGCACATCCTGGGCATAAGAAGGGCCGAAGTTAGTGACCGTTACCGTATAGCTAAGCGGCGCTCCAACCGTCACCGGGCTGGGGTTGGCTGTTTTGGTGATGGCCAGATCCGCGCCGGCTTCTACCGGCGTAACAGAGGTATTGCTGTTATTGGCCAGATTTGGATCGGAGGTTGTGCTGGTCACTACGGCGGTGTTGCTAATGATTCCCCTTGCCGCCGGGCTGATATCGCCGCGAATCAGAACGTTTATTGAGTCGCCGCTGACGATGGTTCCGATTGGATAGGGACTGCTCCAGCTTTGCCAGTTACTGCCGCCGTTTGTCGAAAATTCCGGATTCAAAATGCCGGTTGGCATAGCGTCGATCAAGACCGCGCCTTGGGCGTCGGAAGGGCCGTTATTGGTCACGGCCAGGGTATAAGTCAGCGTGTTGCCGGCGATGGCCGGGTTTGGAACGCCTGATTTGGCAATGGCCAGGTCGGCGCTGCTCTCTACAGCTGTAACTAAGGTAGCACTGTTGTTGTTGGGATTCGGATCAGGGGTATTGCTGTTGAGCACCGCTGTGTTGGTCAGGGCGCCAGTGGCTGATGAACGCACTGTGGCGCGGATTAACAGGGTCACGGAATCTCCGTTCATTAATGTGCCGATCTGATAAGAACCGGTCCAAGGTTGCCAGGTAACGCCGTCGTCCCTGGAATATTGGGCGCCGGACAGGTCAAATGGCAATATATCAGTGATGACAACATTCTGAGCATCGTCGGGACCAAAATTCATGGCCACCAGGGTATAGGTCAGCTGGCTGCCCCCTTGCACAGGGTTGGCATCCCCGGACTTGATAATGGCCAGATCAGCGGATGTACCGATGGGGGTAATCTCGCTGGCGCTGTTGTTGCCGGGATTAGGGTCGGGGGTATCGCTGTGCACGGTAACTGTATTGGTAATCAGACCTGTTGCCGTCGGGCTGACAGTTCCCCGAACGAGAAAGGACTCAGCAGAGCCGGCGGACAGGTCGCCGATTGTATAGGCGCCGGTCCAGGGTTGCCAGGTAACGCCGCCGTCTGTTGAGAACTCTGCGCCGGTTAGCGCAGCGGGCAATAGATCGGTAAGCACGGTGTTTAGGGCCTCGTCTGGGCCGAGGTTTTCTGCCACAATGGTGTAAGTAAGCAGCTGCCCAGGGTTTACCGGCGCTGGACTGCCGGAGATACTTACCGCGAGATCGGCGGCGGTACCGATGGGTGTGATTGCCACGGCGCTGTTATTGGTAGGATCGGGATCAGCCGTACTGCTGCTTACAACAGCAGTGTTGGTGATGATGCCGCTGGCTGTCGGGGCAACGGTTCCCCGCATGAGCAGGGTAAAGGAGTAACCGTCAGGCAGGACGCCAATAGTATAAGAACCGGTCCAGGACTGCCAGGTAACGCCTGCGTCGAGAGAATACTGGGCGCCCGTAATCATAGGCGGCAGGGTATCGGCAATTTGCACATTTTGTGCGTCTGAGGGCCCGTTATTGACCGCGGTAATGGTATAAGTCAGTGTGTCTCCCGGGTGAACAAGACTGGGGCTGCCGGACTTGGTAATAGCCAGGTCAGCCAGTTCATTGACCGGAGTAATGGTGGTAAAGGTATTGTTGGCAAGATCAGGGTCAGGGGTAGAGCTGCTTACGGTTACGGTATTGTTAATGTTGTTTAACACATCGGCTTTAACTGTACCGCGAATAAGAATGGTAATTACGCTGGCGTGCGCCATGAGGCCAATATTGTAGGGACTGTTCCAAGGCTGCCACGTAGCGCCGCCGTCTGTGGAAAATTGTACGCCGGTAAGCTCAGGCGGAATGACGTCGGTTAAAGTAGTATTCAGGGCATCGGAAGGGCCGGCGTTGGAAATCACCAGGGTATAGGTAAGCAGATTGCCTGCCGTAACTTGCCCTGGACTGGAGGTTTTTACCACTGAAAGATCGGCGCTGGCTTCTATGGCGATGTTAACAGCAGCCGTATTATTAGCCGGATCTGGATCTGCGGTCGGACTGTTGACCGAGGTGGAATTGGTAAAGACGCCGGTGGCGAAGTAGTTGATGATGCCCATAATGAGCACTTGTTTGGATTGACCGGGCACGAGCGGCGGCAAGGTAAGGCTGCCGGTCCAAGGGGTCCAGGTGGCGCCGCCATCCGTGCTGAAGGTGGGATTTTTCAGGTCGGAAGGCAGATTATCCGTTAACAAAGGACTGGCTGCGGTATCCGGGCCGTTGTTGGTAACCGTGATGGTATAAGTTAAGGTGTCTCCTGCAAAAGCAGGGTTCTTATCGACAGTTTTGGCAACAGCCAGATCGGCGGATATAATCCGCACGGTCACGTCATTACTGACGGTGTTAAAAATACTGGCGATGCCGCCAATGACCGGTGAATAGTAATAGGATATTTGCGCGCTGTTAACCGTTGGGTTGACTGGCGGAACAGAACTTGCAACGGCCGCAAACCTAACGGTCAGCGTGCCGCCGCCGGGAACATCCGGTACCGCAAATCCGCTGTTGGGATTAGCTGCAGGATCATTGATACCGTTGATCATAACGGTCCCGGGAACAAAGGAAAGACCGGCCGGGATTAGATCCTGAAACATTAAATTGGTCAAGGGATCATAATTCGTATTTTGTAGTGTAACAGTATAAGTGACGGTATCGCCAACGTTAATTTCGTTACTGCTGACGGTTTTGGTTGGTATTAATACAGGCACTGCAATTTCGTTAAAGACAATGTCGTCAATGGCGTAATCGTTGCCCGTGGCCGCGGGCCCCATGCTGACAAACTGCACGGTCAGCGATGTGTTAGCCAGAGAATTAATCACCGTACCGATTTGTTTCCACTCCGGTTCGTTAACATTGATCGGAATCAGGGTACCCAGGGTTGCGCTGTATAATATATTCCCGCCTGAGTCGAATATCTGAACGCCAAGCTGGGGATTGGCTAAATTTACTTGTTTACCCAAGTTCAAAATCCAAGCGCTGAACAGATAATAGGTGTTGGGGGAAACCGGGACCGCATCCCGAAAGATTACCGCGCCGGGAGTGGATCCGTTTATGACCATCATCCGGCCGGTTTCATTACCGGTAGTATGATCGGCAATACGCCACCAAGTACCGGCACTGTTGCTGTGGGAATTGTTCATGATGTTTTGAATGGTGTATTGGCCATCGTTAGGGGTAACCACTGCCGGGTTCGGCAACACATAAATGAAGTCGGTGCCGATATCAGGATAGGGGTTGGGAGAGGCGCCGGTGTTGGACACCGTTCCCGGCGGAAAGACGCCAAATGTGCCGGCATCGGCTACATTGATCAGATTAATTGGCGAAACGATAACGTTACTGTCCAGGATATTTGTAATAGACGTATATCTAACCGGTCCGTTTAAAATATTCTCACCGGTTAAATTGGCGCCTGAGACCGTTACCAGAAGGGTGTTGCGGGTGATGCAGTCCAGATTGGTAGCCCCGGCCGGCGGATTATTCACATAACTAATGGGCGGCACGACGGCTATTGCCGGGCTGCCGGCCACCGCGGCGGAAAAATCTCCCGGCGAGGCTACCGCAGGCGTTCCGTAAGCTTCTACAATCCGATAATTGCCGTTAGGCACATTGTTGAAAGTAAAGTTTCCGTTCGCGTCAGTATAAACGGCAAGCATGACGTTGGTCGCCGTATTTTGTAAAACAATCGGGACATTGGCAATGCCCGGCAGGGTAGCGGAAAAAGTTCCCGTTCTGGCGCTGTCAAACTTAAGCGCCCCTGATACTGTAGCTATATTAATCATCCCCTTATGGCGAGAAGTATGAGCCTAATTAGGATTACTGCAAAGGTAAATAAAGTTATGATTACTTGATTATTGCTCATAAGTTTAATCCGGCACTTATCGTTAATATATTCTGCTTTGCCTAAGGGGTGTTTAAATTTGCAAACCAATTATTGGGTGGATGTGGCCAGCTGGTCATTATCGGCGCATTTAGCTTGTTGGCGCTGAAGCTGTGGTTTGAACACTACTGTTTGAGCAGGACTGTTGCCAAACGGTTTTAATGTCACCAGACAGTTTTTCAAGAAAGGTTGAATAATAATCTTTTTAGATAAGGCCAATTTAATTTTAAATGCGCAACCGCCAAAACAGTGCTGATGATTGCTGACGCCGCATGTAAACGATGGACAGCGCCGGCATGGTAGCCATGGTGGTTTTGGGCGGTCAGCAAACCGGTGATGATGGCCAGCCCAAAAAAGAAAAACAATGCTGCGGCCAGGCCAAACAGATAGTTTGATTTGCGGCTGGATTTCATTAGATATCATTTTCCTGGCGGGAGTCTAAAATATATTGTACGGTTACCATCTTTTTTTGCTCATCAATCGAAAAAATAACAATATACCGTCCTACAACCAGCTGATGATAGATATCAGAAGTTCTACGGGTACGGTAAATCGGACAACGCTGCGGCATAATCTCCAATGAAGATAAAGATTCGTAAAGCATAGTTCTCAGCCTACGGGCTGCGGAAATGCTAACATTAGCTAAAAAGCGAACATGGGCATACAGCATTTGCCCGGCTTTTTCATGAACAACAACTTTGTATTGCTCAAGTTCGTCATTCATAACGAAGTGTCCTCAACCTCATCAATGATCCGATCAATTTCGGAAAAGACTTTTTCCATGGAAGTGTAACGCACAATGCCAGCCTTTTTCTCGGCTTCGATTTGGAGCAGGGCCTCCTCAACACGTATCCGTTGGCGTTCTTCCTCCCACG
Source organism: Bacillota bacterium (assembly GCA_009781965.1). Classification (GTDB taxonomy): domain Bacteria; phylum Bacillota; class Desulfotomaculia; order Desulfotomaculales; family Desulfallaceae; genus BRH-c8a. The sequence continues at coordinate 6,393 of WQUS01000318.1, forward strand.
CTTGGATAGACATGACAACAAGTTCTCCTTCGCCGTTATTCGTGAGAAATACAGGACGCCCTGTTTCTATACAATAGTCCGCTATCTTACGATAATTGTTCCGTATTGCCGCTGATGGCTTTATTAGCATATCAAAACACCTCCTATTCATAGCCGTATTATATTACAATTCGGCTATCTCAATCAATGTTTTTTACTGTTTACCAGCTATGTAAATGGTTTTGCCGTTACTGGTCAGACCCTGTGTTGGTTAGTACTCATAGCCCAGGCACGGCAAAACTATTAACCGTAAGCGATTTCTCAAAAGAGCATGAGCGCGCGGTTAATAGTTTTGCGTGCCGGATGGTGCTGAACAGTAACGTGTGAACAGTAACGTTTTGCCCTGAATGGGCACATGCTCGCTACTTTAATCAATTGAGTTAACCATGGAGATGTGGAGGTGGTATAATAATGTAAACGAGCAGTAACTACGGGGGAAGACCATGGCGGAAGAAGTGTTTGCCGATGTACTGGTTGAGGTGCCCGGCATTGTGCCGGAGCGGACCTTTCAATACTTGATTCCTGAGCATCTGACCGGGGCCCTTGGTTTTGGCTGCCGGGTTCTGGCGCCTTTCGGCGGCCGCCGGGTCACCGGTTTTATTGTCGGCCAGGGTAACACGCCCCAAACCGGGGAGATCAAAAGCATCATTGAGCCGGTTGGCGGCAAGCCTTTATTCAACCAAGAGCAGTGGGAACTGGCCGGCTGGATCAGCAGATATTATTTTTGTACTTCGCTCAAGGCGCTGCAGGTGATTATTGCCCCGGTGCTGAATAAAACAGCGGCGCCCAAAAAAGTACGCTATTATGTGCACCAGGGCTTGGATCTGGAGGTTTGGCGGGCCAAGCTTGAGCGGCGGGCGCCCAAAAGCATGGCTGTGCTGGAGGCGGCGCTTAAAAAACCCGGCCTGACCAAACGCGGTTTGGCGGCGGCGGCGGGGGCTTCGACAGCGGTAGTGGATCAGCTGTATGCCAAGCAGATACTCAGGGTTGAGTACCAGGAACAGCGGCGGGCGCCCTATCCGGAACAGTTCAAGGAAGAAACCCCCTTATTGATCACGCTGACCGGGGAACAAAAAAACGCGATCAGTGAAATAACCGCCGGGTTGGCGGCAGCCGGACAGAGAGTGTTTATGCTTCATGGGGTCACCGGCAGCGGTAAGACCGAAGTATACATGCATTGCGTTGAGGAAGCGCTGCAAAGAGGCCGCCAGACGATTACGCTGGTGCCGGAGATTTCCCTTACTTCGCAATTGGTCAAATTGTATCGGGAGCGTTTTTCCGATCGGGTGGCGGTACTGCACAGCCGCATGTCCGACGGTGAAAGATACGACGAATGGCAAAGGATCACCAGTGGCGCGGCGCCGGTGGTGCTGGGGGCCCGTTCGGCGGTGTTGGCGCCGCTGCGGGATCCGGGGCTGATTATCATCGATGAAGAGCACGAGTGGTCCTATAAACAGGAAGAGACGCCCCGGTATCATGCCCGGGCGGTGGCCCTTTATCGGACGCAAAAAAGTAACGGCGTGTTGCTGCTGGGCAGCGCCACCCCTTCCATGGAATCTTTTTGCCGGGCTTTGCCCGGCGGGGTTTATAAACTGCTCAAACTGGAAAATAGAATAGCAAGCCGTCATATGCCGGCGGTGCGGATAGTGGACATGCGGGCCGAGACCAGGGCCGGCAACGGCGGTATCTTTAGCCGCGCACTACTGCATAAGCTGCGGCATACATTAGATAATAAAGAACAAGCCATTATTTTTCTAAACCGCCGGGGTCTGAATACCCTGGTGGTCTGCCGGGAATGTGGCCATGTGGTGAAATGTCCCCGCTGTGACGTATCCCTAACTTACCACGGCGACGGGAACTTGCGCTGCCATTACTGCAATTTCCTGATCCGGGCGTCGCGGGTATGCCCGGAGTGCGGCAGCCGGCAGGTGGGTTATTTCGGCGCCGGAACCCAAAGGGTGGAAAGGGAGTTAAAGGATTCTTTGCCGGAGTCCAGAGTGTTGCGTATGGACGCCGATACCACCACCCGCAAGGGCTCCCACCAGAGAATTCTGGAATCATTTGCCGCCGCTGAAGCCGATATCCTGGTGGGGACCCAGATGATCGCCAAGGGTCTGGATTTGCCCGGGGTCACCCTGGTGGGGGTAATCAATGCCGATATTACTTTACATATGCCTGATTTCAGGGCTGCGGAACGGACATTTCAGCTGCTGGCTCAGGTGGCGGGGCGGACCGGCCGCGGCGATTTGCCCGGCGAGGTCATCATTCAGACTTACACGCCGGAGCATTACGCGGTGCAAATGGCCGCCAAACACGATTTTATCCGGTTTTTCAATCATGAATTGGCCTTACGCCGCTCTATGGGCTACCCGCCTTTCTCCAAAATGGTCCGACTGCTGATTTCCGGCCAAGACGAGGCCATGGTGCGGGAAGCGGCTGAAAAATTGCGTGACCGACTGGATGACTTTACCTTGGCCCACGAGGGGAGTAAAATATTTATTACCGGACCGGCGCCGGCGCCGATCGGCCGGCTAAAAGAAAATTACCGCTGGCATATAGTGGTATGGAGCGGCGATAACCGCAGATTGCGCCGGGTATTGGAAGACCTGCGGCGGGAAAACGGTTTTGCGCTGCCCGGCAAAGGATTGCGCCTGACGGTTGATGTTGATCCGATATCACTGATGTGAAGGTGTTTTTATGTTACTGGTCAGACCCTGTGTTTGTTAGTACTCATAGCCCAGGCACGCAAAACTATTAACCGTAAGCGATTTCTCAAAAGAGCATGAGCGCACGGTTAATAGTTTTGCGTGCCGGCTTGGTGCTGAACAGTAACGTGTGAACAGTAACGTTTTATTGGGGGGAGTAAAGTTTGGCCGTCTATAAAGTAGTGGAAGTCGGGGACGAAATCCTGAGGGGAAAAGCGCAAAAAGTGACTAAGTTTGGCCGCACCATAGAAAAACTGCTGGATAACATGCGTGAAACCATGTACGCTTACGATGGGGTTGGGCTGGCGGCGCCGCAGATT
>WQUS01000319.1 GCA_009781965.1 Bacillota bacterium
CGGTTAATAACTTTACGGGCCGGCTTGATGCGAAAGCAGTAACGTGTGACCAGTAACCATAAAGTATAAGAAAGGGCTTGCGCCCTTTCCTTATTCAAGCACGTATACTGTTACCTGTCGCACGCCCCACTGTCTGGCGGCCGCTCCGGTTTCCAAAAAAAGATCAATGTGATTGCCCTTTATTCCGCCGCCCACATCCATGGCCCGGCAGTAACCGTATCCTTCCACATACAACCTGGTCCCCAAAGGAATTACCGATGGGTCAACCGCCACTATACCTACCTGGGGTTTAATCCCTGTGGCCGTGTTATGCCCGGTATGGGTGTATGCCGTGGCGACCATATTATAGGCTTTGGAAAATCTAATCTCCGTACCGCCCCGGGAAGCTAACTGCAAGGCGCCAACTTTAATAATTTTATCCATCGGTTTTCTGATTACCGTGCTGGCCACCAGACGCCGCCCGATCTCCCGGCCGTTTTTGTAGGTTATCTCCCAGGAGCGCCGTTCCAGTCCTTTGACCCCCTCCTGCAGCACTTGGGTAATGCCCCGGGCCATGTTACCGTCGTTTTCCCGGCGCACATTAAATGCCACCGGTACCTCTTCCTCTACGGCATTCAATGTTACCAGGTCAACTTTTACACGCATATCAGGCGCCAATTTTGTTTCCGGAACCGGTGAAACAATATCCAATTTACTAAGCCGCACCTTGTTTTCCTTGAGCAAATCACCCACCGTTCCGGCCGTGGTAGTGACCGAACGGTCCTGACCGCCAACTTGCATGGCAACATGGATAGCTCTGCGCACTTCCACCGTCATCCCGTCCCTAAGCCTGGTATCGAGCCGGGGCGTCACTTGATCCTGTTTACCCAGCACAATACCTTGCTCCTGCAACAATGCCCCGACATCGGCGGTAAAGGTAGCCACTTGCAGCTTTTTTCCTTCCGCCTGTAGAATAACTTTGCTCTGAGCGCCGGTATAAGCAGCAAATATAGCCGCAACTAACAGGAACACCGCCAGCCCGGCCGCCATAATCTGTGATGAGATCAAGTTGTCGGTTAGCCGGGTAAAAACCCTTTTCCCGCCGCTTTCTTTTCTCTCCATCATGGAAACAACCCCCCCAAGTTTCAAACCGCCGACCATATTAATTATCGCTCGGCTTGAAAGATGTATTGGTACTATTCGCCACCACCAGACAAATGTCCTTCTCGTGGAAACTGTTTTTATACTTTACCATCTTTAAACTGATTTGAAAACCCCTTCGACTTTCTAACAGCAAATCATCTAAAATCATCTGAAATAACACAAAACTCCCCCGCTGCCGTCGAAATGACAAACAGCGGGAGAGTCGGTTTGCGCTCCTTACCTGTTCAGCAGACTGCCCACATATTTTAACAGTTCATTGGCGCAAATACTGCAGTAGCCGTGTTCGTCAATCAATTTGGCGCTTACTTCGTTAATCCGTTTAAGCTGCTCCACATCGGGCGTTTTGGTTGAGGTCGTAATTTTAACCACATCTTTTAAGTCGGCGAATAATTTTTTTTCCACCGCTTCGCGCAATCTTTCATGGGATTTGTAATCAAACCGCAAACCCTTTCTGGCGTAAGTAGACACCCGGATCAGGATTTCCTCGCGAAAACTTTTCTTGGCGCTTTCCGGCACCCCGATTTGTTCCTCAATGGAACGCATCAGTTTTTCATCGGGATTGATTTCTTCGTCGGTAATGGGGTCTTTTAATTGCCCGCCGTTGCAAAATCCCTCGATGTTATCCAGATAATTATCAAACAAAACCCGGGCCGACTCCTCATATGAGTATACGAAAGCCTTTTGCACCTCTTTTTTGGCCAGTTCGTCATATTCCTTGCGGGCTACGGATATAAAGTTCAATAAGCGGTCTCTTTCCTCCTGGCTGATGGACGGGTGCTGATCCAAACCGTCTTTGATCGCTCGCAAAACCCCAAGTGGGTTGATACAGCGGGTTGAGGTCCGGATTAAAGCGGAACTGAGCCGGTTAATCACATAGCGGGGATCAACGCCGCTCATGCCCTCGTCCTGATATTCGCCCTTCAGTTCGGCGACATCCTTGTCCTTAAATCCTTCCACATCCTCGCCGTCGTACAACTTCATTTTTTTGACCAGATCCATGCCTTGTTTTTTGCTTTCCTTCAACCTGCTCAGCACAGAGAAAATGCCGGCTACTTTCAAAGCATGGGGGGCAATATGGATATCCTTCAAATCGCTTTGCTGAATCAATTTATCGTAAATTTTAATTTCATCACTGACCCGCAGATTGTAAGGTATTTTCATCACGATAATCCGCGACTGCAGCGCTTCATTTTTCTTGTTGCCGATAAAAGCCCGGTATTCGTTTTCGTTGGTGTGCGCCACGATCATTTCATCGGCATAAATAAGCGCAAACCGGCCGGCCTTGAAGTTTCCTTCCTGAGACAGACTGAGCAGATGCCACAAAAACTTTTCGTCGCACTTGAGCATTTCCTGAAACTCCATAATGCCCCGGTTGGCGATATTCAGTTCCCCGTCAAACCGGTAAGCCCGGGGATCCGATTCCGAGCCGTATTCGGCAATGGTGCTGAAGTCAATACTGCCTGTAAGGTCGGCGATATCCTGGGATTTGGGATCCGAAGGGGTAAAAGTACCGACCCCCACCCGATCGTCTTCGGACAAGAAGATTCTTTCTACCGGCACCTTTTCTATTTCGCCGCCATACTCGGCATCCACCATCATCCGGCAGGAGGGACACAACTCCCCTTCGATGTACACCCCATATTCTTTGGCAAACTCCGCCCGCAGTTCCTTGGGAATCAAGTGCAAAGGCTCCTCGTGCATGGGACACTGCTTAATGCCAAACAACGCGCCGTCATTGGTCCGGCTGTACTTTTCCAGACCGCGTTTCAACATCGCTACCAGGGTGGATTTACCGCCGCTGACCGGACCCATAAGCAGCAGGATCCGCTTGCGCACGTCAAGCCGCCGGGCCGCCGGATGAAAATATTCTTCCACCAGGTTTTCCAGGGTCTGATCCAAACCGAACAGTTCTTGATTGAAAAATTTATACCGTTTACCACCTTCCTTTAGTTCTTCCACACCGGCGTCGGCAATCATTTTGTAGATCCTGGAGTGAGCCAGCTGAGTAATTTGGGGATTTTCCCTGACCAAGACAAGATAGTCACCAAAGGAACCTGCCCATTTATCTTTCCGGTGCCGAAAACGGAATTCTTCCATTCGTTTAATAAAATCCATACTTTCACACTCCTCCAGGCGCTTAGAAAGAGCCTGTTCATGAACAACAATTCTACCTTATTCGGGTAGTACTATATTTATATGCAGTAACTGAGAAATGAGTCTCCGGAGTTGTTACTGGTCAGACCAGTAACGTTTGTTAGTACCAGCCCAGGCCCGTAAAGTTATTAACCGTAAGCGATTTCTCGAAGAGTATGAGCGCACGGTTTACTC
>WQUS01000320.1 GCA_009781965.1 Bacillota bacterium
CTATATTGGGATGCTCCTCTTGCCATTTGGCCAGGGTATCATAAAAACTTTTCGCGTTGGCATCGTTTTTCTCCGGCCAAACTTCCCAAACATTTAACGTGATCTGCTCTTGATGATCCGCCGTGCCGGCAGCAGCGCCGGGATTACCCGGCGACGGGGCTGTTTTGCCGTTCCAACAGCCGCTGAGGAAGAATAACAGTAGCGCGGATATCAATAAAGTACAGGCCTTTCGGATTTTCATCCCCTCCAATGTGCTTAATCCATGTTGTCAATTGATTTTTTTATTGTTCTGCCGGTGTATCTTTTATAACAGCGGTAAAAATAGTTCACATCCTTAAAACCGGCCCGGGCCGCGGCGTCGGCGGTGCTTAACTGTTGTACGTTAATTAACCTGGCCGCCTCGGCAAGTCTAAGTTCGGTTAAATAGGCGGTAAACTTTTGCCCGGTACCCTTTTGGATGATCCGGGACAGGTAACCTTCGCTGACAAATAATTCTTTGGCCACTTTGGCCAGAGAAATATCGGGATCCCGGTAGTTGGTCCGGATATATGTGATTGCCTTTTCCGCCAGGGGATTGTTGTAAGCAATGGCCGGCCCGGCTTGGTGCTCTTTATCGAACTTCTCTTTGTATTTCATCAGCGAGGCGGTAAGTTCGGCTTTATTCAATGGTTTTAACAAAAACGAATGTACCCCGATATTGTTGATGGCGTCAAGAGCAACGGGCAGGGTACCGTAGCCCGTAATCATAATGATGTCAATGGCGGCGTTTAATGCTTTAACCTGTTTGGCCAGCTCAATGCCGTTGGTGTAAGGCAAATTGATATCCGAAAGCATGAGGTCCACGGAAAGTTTTTGGACAAGCTCCAGGGCGGAATCCGCGTCCCAGGCTTCGCCCACTAATGCAAAACCCAAGCCGGCAAAGTTAACGCTGTTTCGGATCAGGGCCCGTTCCAGGCGCTCATCGTCAACAATGATCGTTTTAATAGCCATCTTTGTCGCTCCCGGTTTTCCTGATGATTATTGTTATTGTCGTGCCGGCGCCTATGGCGCTCTCAATAGTCATCGGCTGCGGAATATCATAAAAAATACTTACTTTCTTAATAATACTGCGCAAACCGAATTGTTCCTGCCTGGACTCCTGGTTGAGGATGACCGCGATTTTTTCGGCGCTCATACCGGCGCCGTCGTCACTGACGGCAAAGGCGATAAACTCGCCTTGCTCGTAAATACGCACCGCCAATGCGGAAGCGCCGCGCCGCTGGCGGATGCCGTGGTAGACAGCGTTTTCCACCAGGGGCTGTAAAATAAGCTTAATGGTTTTGTATGGCAATAGCCTGTCGTCAACGTTATAAGTAACCTTAATGGCATTGTCGTAACGGATATTCAGGATGTTAATGTAACTGACGGCGCAGCCAAGCTCGTCGGCAACGGTAATCAGGTTTTCTCCGCTGCTGAGATTGATCTTGTAAAACCGGCTTAGCTCCTGGGTCAAACGGTAAGTGGTTTCGCTGTCGCCCATGAGGGATAAGCTGCTGATGGCGTCAAGAATATTGTAGAGAAAATGGGGCTTGATTTGCGCCTGTAAAAGCTGGACCTCATTTTGAGCGATCACCCGTTCATCGGCCCGGATTTGGTCCATCGAGGATTCAATGGAGGCAATCATACTGTTAAACACTTTCTTAAACCGGGTGATTTCATCATGCCCTTGGTCTAAAACCGGAATAGCGGCAAAATGACCTTGCTCGGCGTCGTTCATATACTTTTCAATTTCCAGGATCGGTTTGCTGAAATGACGGGTTAGGAATAGACCGAAGGCAAGGGCCGCGAGCAGCCCCGCAATAAACATGGCGATCACCTGATTGTTGTTTATACCAAGGGCGGACAGGTAACCGGCCGCGGAGGAAATCATGATGATATCCATGTTGCAAACCGATGTTTTAACTGATGCAATGGCATACCGCTGACCGTGGATTGTTTGCACCGCATTCTTGATGTGCTGCTCCAGCACATAGTTCAGGATTTGACCGTCGCCATCCGTTCCCGAGCTGATGACAATGTCGCCCTCTTCGCTGAGGATAGCGTACTTGGAGTTGTACAGTTTTTGATATTCGTCCAGCTGTTTTTGCAAATTATCGAAATTAAACGTCAGCATGACGCCGCCGATTGGTTTAAGGCTGTAAATGTCGATAATGTTGCGATAAAGGCACAGCCGGTAAACGCCGTTTTTATCCTTTTCCAGAAAAGTATAAATCTCACCGTTAGGATTCGTTTGCTTATAGGCGCTGATTTTTCCCAGCGCCGCCGGAGTTAACTCATAGTTTAAATCGTTGTAGGCAAAGTAGTACTTATTGTCGCCGTCAAAGTAATAAGCGGAGGAAATACCGTTTTTATAAATGAGCATACTGGTCAGGCGGTCCCGGTACCATCTGTATTTATCTTCTTCGCTTTTGTCGGCCAAAGCCAAAATTTCGCGCTGATTGCCGGGACCGAAAAACAGCATATCGGTATAGAAGCGCATATTGCTGATATCAGTCTCCAAGGAACTGTCAATGGTTTGCGTCGCCTGGGATGATATGACCTTGAGGGTGTTGTCGGCGATTAAGGTCAGCTTATTATGCATGGGCAAAATAAAAATCAGGCCCATCAGGATAAACAACAGGCAATATAGCAGGGCCAGTTTGAGAATAAAAGAGTGTTTAATACCATTAATCAACGGACCCACGTTTTTTCCTCTCACTTGCATGTTATCTGTAGCGCATAATGAACATTTCTCCAAACAAATGGCTAAAACCTTTCTGCCAATACCATTACCCATAGACATTAACCAAACTCCGCGGCCAAATCATATGGCAGCTTTAAAAGTGGTAGCATTAAAATAGGTAATCTGATATGATGATTTACAGATATGTCCTTATTAAACAGGAAAAATATTAAACAGAAAAGATATTAAAATAAGGTGGGGTAAGCAATGTCAGATCATACCAAACAGACGCGGATAAGCTTTTTACAACAAAGGCTTGCCGCCCTGGAAATAGACGCCGCGATGTTAATTCTGGCCCGGGATGTATTTTATTACACCGGCACCGCTCAGCCTTGTATTTTAATCGTCACGCCCAATGATTATTGTCTGCTGGTCAGAAGGGCTTTGGATTTTGTTGTACATGAAACCTGGCTGGATAGCGATAAAATTATTGAGAAAGGCAGCTTTGAGGATGCTTGCGGCAGGTTAAAAGAGTTGGGTGTTCATAAGGGCCGGTTAGGACTGGAATTGGATATTGTCCCCGCGCAATTATTTTTCAAGATCATGCATACATTTGCCTCTTTCGAAGCGGTTGATCTTGGCATGGAAATAACGCTGCAAAGAATGGAGAAGGATCAGGAAGAAATTGATTTAACTATCGCCGCTTGCCGGATCAGGAATGCCGGCCACCAAAGGGTGCTGGCCACCCTTTGCGAAGGCAT
>WQUS01000321.1 GCA_009781965.1 Bacillota bacterium
GAGCCGTCGGGGGCATGCTGTATGCGACTGGCGACAAGTACGCCGAGTACTTTGATTCGGAAGCGTCGGTAAAAGAGTTTGTTGATGCGGTTAACGGCGCTTTGATCGGGATTGGCGTGGAATTAATCACCCGGAGCGGTTATCCGGCGATAACCAAAATATACCCAGATACGCCCGCCGAGCGGGAGGGATTGCAGGCAGGCGACTTGATTATTGCGATTGACGGCAACAGCACTCAGGGCCGGTCCATGGATGTGGTAACTAAGGCGCTGGCCGGCGCTGCCGGCGACAAGGCGGTGCTGACCATTCAACGGGGGGAAAATACATTTACCGTGGCTTTGCAGCGGGCGGAAGTGCGTATTCCGTCGGTCACTTTCGAACTCTTGCCCGGGCAAACCGGTTATATTGCGCTGAATACCTTTGGCGCCGACACGGCTGTAGCTTTCAAGTCCGCTTTGGATAATTTGCGTGGGCAGGGCGCCGAATCCCTGATTATTGATCTGCGGGATAACGGAGGCGGTTATTCCTATGCGGCGCTTGACATTGCCAGTAATTTTTTACCTGCCGACGCGGTAATGGTGATCGTTGAAGACAATAAGGGTCATCGGAAGAAGATCCAAACCGCCGGCGATTCCACGGTGACAGACTGGCCGATAGTGGTGCTCATGAATACAAAAACCGCCAGCGCTTCCGAAGTTTTGGCCGGGGCGCTGCGGGATAATAAACTGGCCAGGCTGGTGGGCCAGGTTACTTACGGCAAAGGCGTTATGCAAACAATGTTTTCTTTGAGCAACGGCGGCGCGCTGAAGATTACTACCGAAAGGTATTTTACGCCGGCGGGCGTTAATATTAACAATACCGGTCTGATACCTGATTATGATGTGTTGACTCCCGAACTGCAAAAGGGAGTGGCCTGGCATCTCTTAAATCCGCAAGTTGCTCCGGTGCTCAGCTTTGTTCCCGGCAAGGCGGCCCTGCTGGACGGGCAGGAAACCGGCCTGGCGATAGAGCCGATGAAAGTGGGCGGCAGGGAGTACCTGCCGATACGGTCTGTGTTGGAGTCAATGCTCTACCGGGTCCATTGGGAGCAGGGAAATATTAGAGTTATCGACGGTAAAACCGGGCAGCTGTTTTATACCTTTAGTAAGGCCGGCTCAGCCGCCAATGGGAATATCATTGGCAGTCATATTAGCTATATGGCGGTGGATTTGTGTCCGCAGTTTAATATTAATATTACTAAGGAACAAGGCGTTTATAAACTGGAACGCCGGTTATAACTGTTTTAAGGAGGTGCGCTGAAATGTCGGATAAACAGTCCCCACACGGTAATGGCGAAAACAGCGGCCCGTGTGGAAACAACAATATCGTAGACATCAACCAGTACCGCTCTTGGCGCCGGGGTCAGCATCTCCGCATGAAATTGGTAGAATTTGCCGACAACGATATTTTTGCCCGGGAAATTGAAGTGGCCCACGAAATTTACTTTGCGGTATTAGATTCGGACTTAGCGGACGACAAAGACGATTTCCTGATGGAGCGGTTTTTTGAATGGTTTATTTTTGATTACCGGCTTGGCGGAAAGTCTGTTTTGGAATATTTCAGCTTGGCCGGCGGCTTGGCCAGGGAAGAAAAGGCCTTGCTGGAAAAGTGGAAACGAGCCAGGTGTTCGGTCTACCAGGTGAAGAAACTGGCTGGCGGGGCTGAGCTCACTTTGCGTGATCTGGTGCGCGGCAAAAATATTAAGGTCCGGGATCGTCAGGCGGTTTCTGAGATTACGCCTGGTGATCTGCTGTACATTCGCATCCTGTCCCTGGGCGAGGAAAATGAGTTTTCCACCGGCGGATTGATTTTACCCGGTTGCTTTGAAAGTTATATCCTGGACAGGATTAAAGTTGACGCGGAGTTTTATTGGACTAAAAAAAACCGGCGGGGAAGTTGGGACGCCTATCTGCGGGAACGGGCTCATATATTAAACGCCATGGTGACCAAAATGGTCACCTTATGGTCACTGCACGATGAATCGGCGCAGCCGGCGGAGGTCGCCGCCAAGCCGGAGCAATCAATGGCGGATAACTTTTTGGATTATTTTTACGACCGTTGGGTTAATGAACCCATGGCCCTGCTCAAGGGCAAAACCCCGCTGGAAGCTTATGAAACCAAATCCGGCCGCAAGAAGCTGCAGGAATTGTTAAGCAAACTGCAGCAGGGAGACGCCAAATCCGGCTCGCCCGGCTCGCCTATCGATCTGTTCCCGTTATGGAGAAAACTAAGCTCCACTGCCGCTTCTGGCACGGGGGATGGCCGGGTTGATTCATTAATCCGGGACGGTTTGCAGAAAATGGGTTACCAGTCCCCGCAGGTGAAAAGGGCGGTCGAACTGTGGCATCAATACAGCAGTCTGGCCCGGCCAACCTTTAGAAAGCCTGGCGCCTGGGCGGCAGCGGTGATTTACGCTTTGGCCAGAGCCCAGGGCGACGATGAAATTAATCGGAATATTTTAGCGCAAATGTTTAACGTTTCCGCCGCTACTATTTCCAATAATTATAACAGCATCCGCCGCACTCTTCATTTGGAGGGTAAATAAACGTTACTGTTTTACGTTACTGTTCGGCATCGAGCCGGCACGCAAAACTATTAACCGGGCGCTCATGCTCATTCGAGAAATCGCTTACGGTTAATAGTTTTGCGTGCCTGGCCTTTGAGGATCAACAAACACTGAATAGTAACAGATAAATTTATTAGGCGCCGGCTAACGGCGGTTTAAAAGCGGGGAGCGTGATGTATTGGGCGTTATTAACGCCGTTTTGGAGTTTTTACTGGTGGGAGTAACCGGCTTTATATCTTCGCTGGGCTACTGGGGTATTGCATTGGGGATGGCCATTGAAAGCGCCAACATACCGCTGCCCAGTGAGTTGATTTTGCCCTTTGGCGGTTACCTGGTTTCCACCGGACAGCTGAATTTTGTGGGCGCCGCAATGGCCGGCGCTTTAGGCGGTCTGGGCGGTTCAATCATATCTTACTATATCGGCTATCGGGGCGGCCGGCCTTTGTTAAGAAAATACGGCCGGTATTTCGGTTTCTCCGAAAAACACTTTTTGCAGGCCGAGGCGTGGTTTGCCCGTTACGGCGAAGCAACGGTATTTTTCACCCGGTTTATGCCGGTGGTGCGTACCTTTATTTCCTTGCCTGCCGGTATTTCGGGCATGAACTTTTATAAATTTGTTATATATTCCCTGCTTGGTTCTTTGCCCTGGTGTTTTTTGCTCACCTATCTCGGCCTCAAACTGGGCCAAAACTGGCTGGCTTTAAAACCCTGGTTCCACCGGGCGGATGCCTTAATCGCGGTCGCTATTGTGGCGCTGCTGGTCTGGTGGCTAATTAAAAAGCGGCGGCGCAAAAACAATTGGGCCTAATAGAGCTCGCGTTACTGTTCAGCACCATCCGGCCCAAAGT
>WQUS01000322.1 GCA_009781965.1 Bacillota bacterium
GCTTTTTGCCAACACCCGCCAAAGGATGTTCCTGTTTTATATCCCGGGCGCGCTAATAATCTGGCTTTTTTATATCGGCCTTTGGACCTACTTGGCCGAAAACAGCCTGGCTTTGGGACTCAACCTGCTTGAGCCGCTCACCGGCGCCTTGGACTACCGGCCCTTGCTCTTTTTGTTGCTGTTGGTTCCATTGCTTATTTTGCTGCGGCAAACTGACATCAAGCCGATCAAGCTAAAAACATTGGCTGCGCCGGTTCTCTTAACCGGGTTTTGTCTTCTTTTTGGGGCTGTTTCCTCCGTAGGGCTCCAGGCGCCGGTTAAGACAGGCCTTAAACAAGTGGTATTCTGGGATACGGGCATTGATTTCAGTGTGCCTGATGACAGCCGCTACGGACTGGAAAATGTAGGCATGTTTGGTATCCTGCCGCACTATCTGGCCCAAAACGGTTATCACTGCATCATCACCAAGGAACTGAGTCCGCAGCTGCTGGCTGAAACCAGTGTGCTGGTTATTTTCAACCCGAGCGATACCCCTACAGCCAAGCAGCTGTCCGCCATAGAGACCTTTGTGCAAAAGGGCGGCTCCGTATTGGCGGTGGGCGATCACACCGGGGATCGGCAGATCCGCCTGCCCTTGGAGACGATTTTAAAGCCGGTACATATATCCTTGCGGTTTGACAGCGCTATGCCCTTTAAAAACCTGTGGCCCGATGAGTTTACGTTAAGGCCGAGCCAAATTTTTAAAGGAGTTTTGGCCAAACAGACGCAGGTAGTGGTAGGCGCGTCTCTGGAGACTGGCAGCAACGCTAAGCCGCTGCTGATTGGCCGGGGTGGGTGGAGCGACGCCGGGGATATCAATAACCTGGCCAACGGTAACCTGGGTGATCTGCAGTTTAACCGCGGCGAGCGGATCGGCGACTTAATCCTCGCCGCCGAGGCTGATTACGGTCAAGGTAAGTATATGGTTTTTGGCGATACCACCAGTTTTCAAAACACCGTCTTAGCCTACAGTTATCCGTTAATAGATAATATTTTTGCCTATCTGAGCGCCAAAGGTCCGGCTGTGGCGGCCAAAGAGAACAAAGATAACCCCGCGCCTTTCTTTGCCGGAACTTGCGTAATTGACATGTCCCACTTGGAGTTAATCGGCCGCGACAAGTCCGACGACTCGGTGGACGGGCTGATTGCCTGTTTGCTGCGCGCCCGGATCATGCCCTATGTCAATCAGCTGGATCATTTGGAGCAGGTGCTCACGCAGCAAAAAACGCCGGGCTTGCTCGTGCTGATTGAACCGGCTGCCCTGTTGACCGCAAAAGAACAACAGGCGGCGCGCAGCTTTATGGAACAAGGAGGGCGGGTGATCGTCTGCGCCGGGTACGACAGCCCCCAAGCCGGTGCGGACTTTTTGTCTGCTTACGGGATGGCTTTTGACCAGCTGCCCATTGGCCGGATTGCTCCGGATCGGGATCCGGCCATGGCTTTTTGGAACGCCTGTCCGATTTTGTATGACCATCATGACCGGCAGGTGCAGGTTTTGATGGCTGTTTGGGGCTACCCGACGATTGCCTACAAACAAATCGGCGTCGGCGGACTCTATGTGATTGCCGACCCGGGCTTTTTGAAAAACAAGAATCTGGAGAGTTTGCATACCTACTCCAAGGGCAATGTGCGGTTTGTGGCTCAAATACTGCGGGAAAGCGGGGTGAACAAATGAACTTGACCTGGTTCGCCTTGCTTTTTTTAACCTGTCTGTGGCCGGCGGTTGTGCCCATATACCAGCCTGCCGGCGCTTTTTGGCCGCTGCTGCCGGTGATCGCGCTATTTCTGGTTTGGTGGTCTTATTGGGCTCAGTTTGGCGCCAGGTTGGCGGCTTGGCAAAACGCGGTTATTTATTGCGGTTTTACCTTGTTCACCCAGGGCGTCGTGTTTGCCATATATTATCTGGTGGCTCCAAGGGCGCATCGGGAGACGGTATTTGCGCCCCTGGCGGCTGCTTTGCTGAAGCTGTTTGGCGTGCAAACGGCGGCTCAAGGCGGCGTTATTTACCTGGACTCATTTTTGAAAACGGTGGTGCTGTACAGTAACTGGGAAACGGTTGGCTTGCCCTACCTGCTGTTATTCCTGGCCGGCGGCGTTGCGGCTCTCTTAATCTGCCGGGGGCGGGGCAGGGACTATGGGCTCTTGGCCGGGCTGACTTTCCTCTACGTTTTGCTGCGTTATGTGGCCTTGCTGCTGCTCTTTACCGGTTACGGCGTGCATAGCGTTTTCTGGGAGCGGACCATAACCTGGTTGTCTTTTGTTCCCTATGTGATTTTGCTGCACCTGCTGTTCAGGCGGCTTTCCCCGGCTGATTTGCGCGGCGTATGGGGGTTGCCCAACAAAAAAACCGCGGCTGTTACCGCTTGGTTGGCCTTCGCCCTGTTTTTCTCGGCGGTGGCTTTTTGGGGCTTCCATGATCCGGGCCGGCAAAAACAAGGCCGGGTGCTGGTGGACGAATACCACAGCAACTGGGAATGGACCACGGACACCTATGACGAGCATTGGTTTGGAGAACGTTCAGGGTATAACTACTACTGTTTTTTCGCTCTTTTAGATAAATACTATCAAACCAGGCGAAACACCGGATTAATCAGCGCTGACGCCTTAAAAAATGAGGATGTGCTGATTATCAAGACGCCGACCACCCCCTTTACCCCGGAGGAAGTAAAGGCTATGACCGATTTTGTGCGTCATGGGGGAGGGCTGTACTTGATCGGCGATCACACCAACGTGTTCGGCATGGGGACGAATCTGAATCAAATAGCGCCGGTATTTGGCCTCCGGTTTAACTACGACTGTACCTACGACTTGACTACAGGCAATCTGTCCGAATACAGCCCGCCGAAAATACTGCCCCATCCCGCGGTGGCCCACCTGCCCCGTTTCTTGTTTGCTACCAGCGACACCCTGCAGGCCGGCTGGCAGGCTGAGGAAATCATTACCGGATACGGGCTGAAAACCTATCAGGCCGATTATTCGCAAAAGAACTTTTTCCCGGCGGATACCAACTCCGGCCAGCTTGAATTCGGACTGTTCCTGCAAGGGGCCGGGGTGCAGTACGGCAAGGGCCGGGTGCTGGCCTTGGCGGACAGCACGCCATACTCAAATTTCTGGATGTTTATGCCCGGCAAGCCGGAGCTGTTGTTGGGCAATATGGAGTGGCTGAACCGGGAGAATCGCTGGACTGTTTTTACACCCCGGGCTTTTTGGGCGGTGGCGGCGCTAGTTGCTTTGTTGGCCAATCTCTATTTCTGGTACCGTAAACGGAGGGAAATTGCGCCGGGCGTTATCGTTTTGGCGGGGCTGACCGCTTTTGTGGTTGGCGCGGCCGGATTTGGCGCGGCTAATGATCTGACCGGCAAGCTGCCCGTCTCAATCAAGCCGATTACCAGCGTTTGTTTTGCGCAGCAGGATTCGCGATTCCGGTTGCCGGCCGATATCGACGGTTTTTTAGCCCCCGCCGACCAACAGCTGAACACCTTTTATGTGTGGACCCAGCGGCTGGGTTATTTCCCATCGGTCAAACCAGCTCTGGCAGAAGCTTTACAGGGCTCCCTGGCCGTTTGGGCCAAGCCGGACAAACAATTGGCGGACCAGGAGCAAGTCTTGGCTCAGGTGCGCAACGGCGGTAAACTGCTCATTTTAGACAACACTGCAAGCGGCGCCTGGTCCAACTCCCTGCTGAGCAAAGCAGGGATGCAAATTACTGATGGGCCGCAGGCGCCGGCCGGGCTGAACGAAGCGGCCGGCCAGTTTGCTGCTTACGGGGAGCTCCAAAAGATTCCGCTTACGGCCAACGCTTCATACGTGACTGGCGGAGAGGCGTTGGCGACAGATGAGAACGGCAACGCCATATTGGCTTGCCAGAGGGTGGGCAAAGGCCTGATTGCCGTATGCAGCGATCCGGATCTGTTTTATAACGCCCAGTTGGGCGATGTAAGCGCCAATTTAACCGACCAAACGGAGATTTTGACCAATCTGGAGTTTAAGCTGCTGAAGTATCTGGTGGAGGATGAATGATTGGCGGAACTACTTAACCGATGATATAAAATTTGATATAATGCGGTTAGCAAAGATAAAACAGCGCCGCGTTAAGCCGGGACACAAATGTGTTAAGATGATTGGATGGAAACAGGGAGGTTTTGATATGGCCTCAAAAGGCTTGTTTTTGCAGATCAGTATCCCGGTAATTTTGCTCATGATTGTGATGATGAGTTGGGGAGCAGATGTCCGGGCCGCGGAATTGGCCGGGACGGCCGGTAAAATGCCGCCATCGATCTTGGTTAAAGGAGCCTTGGGCTTAGGCGATAATTTTATCGTGCTTAAGGGAAGTGTCCACAGTCTCACCGGCGGCTTTCATGAAGGGTTGTCAGTCTATACGGATGCATATTCGCAAAAATACGGTTATGTGGATCTTAACGGAAATATCCGAGTTCCATTAAAATACTCTTGGGCCGAACCTTTCAGTGAGGGTTTGGCCTATGTAAATAATAGTGTAAGCGGCCTGTCCACGGGAAACAGCGGCGGGTATATCGACACTGCCGGTCATTATGTAATTCCGCCGTCTTTCGACGAAGGCGGACCTTTCATTGCGGGCAAAGCCATTGTAAGTATAAACGGTAAATACCGGATTATAAACCCCAAGGGAGAGTCCTTACTGCCCCAAGATTATGTTAGGATGCAATATTTCCCTGCGCAGGGGTATTACTTAGGACAATATTATAAAGAACATAAGGCTTTTAGTGATATTTACGATCGGCAGTTGAAGTTAATCCGTACTTATGAGTGTAATATACAAAAAATCATTTCATTGGACGGTCGGGTGTTGGCTTTTTATAACATCTGGCCGGAAGGAAGCGGCGTCATGGACTTGAATACCGGACAAGACATAATTCCTCTTACCAAAGACGCTAATTTTGAGGAACTATATGGCTTTATTCATATGAGCGTTTCTCATGATTGGTTAACCGTTGGGGGACCGGTTACCTATGCAACCACAGAAAAAATTTATGACAGTTCCGGCAAGCTGCTTTTGGACATCGGTGATGTTGAAGGGATCGAGCAGATTTATCCTTTATCCCCAGATGCGTTTTATGTGGGGGCATATGTAGGAACGATATTTACTCATGGATACGATCTTGTGCCGAAGAGATATTTTGTGACCAAACAAGGCAAACAAGAAGTCAGCCCCAGTATAGTGGTTGACGAATTATTAGCTCCCGGTTTACTGCGCTTCACCGCTAGCAAAGATTCCGCTAAAGAAAAATTTACCAGTGGAGTGTTTGATCAACAGGGGAGTATTCTGATCCCAGCAGATTATGAGCAAATATTTTCTGTGCGTCAGCAGTGGATTGTTGCTAAGCAAGACTCCCGGTTGTTTATTTTTAATCTAAAAGGAGAGGTTCGGCGGCAATACTCTGATGTTGCCAAGGTTTATCCGGGTGATTCAGGTTTTGCCTACCAAGATTTGGCCGGCAGGCTGCACATAGTTGATCAGGATTTACAGGAAACCGGTTGTGCTTACCTGCCTGGTTTAACCAGTTTTTCTCAAGTTGATAATCTATATCAAGTGAGCGTATCCGGAGAGAATTATTTAATTATAGATAAAAGGAGCCTGCGATAATGCGAGCAGTTAATGGTTATTTGGAAAACGGACGTTTTACGCCTCTCGAAGCGGTATCACTTCCGAAGCGTGTTCAAGCGGTTCTCGTGTACAATGATGCGACTGCCGACGAGGACCGAGAAGAGCGGGTGGCATGGTTAAAGAGACTTCACGATGCGGCGGAAGATGCTGCCGGTGGAGAAATGCCAGAATTTCCGAGAGCACAATAAGATGACGTTAGCCTATCATAACCGCTTTCAGTAGTACATACCTACCGGTTTTAGCTGGTAGGTGTTGAACTATTCTTCAGAAATACTGGTTAAATCCCGCTTTCCGTAAACAATTCTTGGAATGTATACACTTCTGTTTGTTTCATCAACAATATAGAATAACAAATAATTTCTGATGGTAGCGGTATGGTATCCCATGGCTCGCAGCTTTTCGTTGCGTGAAAGCGGATACATGAAAGGGTTATCGCTGATTTTGCTTAATTTTTTGTTTACCTCATTGTAAAACCTCCTGGCAGCCCATGGGCTATGCAAATCATCACGAATATATGTGATGATGCTAGAAAGGTCTTCTTCCGCTTGTTCTGTAAACTTAATCCGAAAACCCATATTCATCCCTTATTCGGGCCATAACAATACTGGCATCATTAACCTTTCCTGCCTGAATCTGTTTCCTGCCAGTCTCAAGCATTGCGAATAACTCTTCCATGCTATGTGGGGAAACACTATTAGGCGCGGGTGGGATTTTTACGTCAAAAGGCAGGCCACCGACAAGATTGATCTGATGCAGAAACATATTAACTGCTTCGGATATAGACAATCCTAGCAGTTCAAGGGTTTTCTCGGCGTTTTGTTTCACATTTTCATTAACACGGATGTGCAGAGTTTCGCTCTTGGCCATAATATCACCTCAACAACATTGTATCACGTTTTATACACAAAATCGATGCATTTACAAAAAGTTGTTTTTGACGCTGGTCTTCTGTTGTATCTATATGCGAAAATCTAGCGAAGTTATATCTTCATCAGCTCTCCGGCGATTCCTTTGCTCTCCAGTCGCATAATGCTCTCTTCCGCGCGCCCGAAACTGAGCAGGTTAATACTTCCGTACCATGATGTCCGTCCGTCAAACACAGCGAATTTTTGATGGATTCTGGGCCGCTCCACAACGGCAATATGATGCTCTCTGATCGTTTGTATAACTTGCGCGATGCGTAACCGGTCAGTTTCTTTATATTCATCGACGGGCCGCGTCAAAACGGTGATTTTTACGCCCGCAGAGACAGCCGCATCCAATAGGGGTAACATTTTCGTGACCCGATTTTTGGTGACAAAGGGACTGACGAGCAAAATCTCACTTTTAGCCGCCAGTAGATCAGACCTAAATACAGGCAAGAAGCTGGTGCTGTCAAAAATAATATTTCCCGCGTCCGGAAAGTTGACCTCGCCTTTGGTTTGATATCCGATCAGGGCATAGCCTTTAACCCGTTTGGCGTACATGCGGTCAAGAACGGCGATGTGTACATCCACATAATCATACACCCGCACCTCATGTTTGTGATCATGCAAACGATGCAGCCGGCCCGCGTATTGCGCCAGCGTGCCCTGCCAGGCAATCGGCATGGCCAGAAACAGGGTATCAAGGCGCGGCGCGTCGAAACCCTCGCCGACATATTTCCCTGTGGCAATGATTACAAGTGGCTGGTCGGGGGAAAGGCTTTCCAGTTTTTCTGCTAATTCTTTACGTTCTTTAGCCGGCTGTCCGCCCACAAGAGTGATTACGTTGGGCAGCTTATCTTTTAACGCGCGCTCAAGGGATTCCACATGAGATTTTCTTCCCGTCAGAATTAGCGGGTTTCGGCCCTCCGCTACTGACTCAAGCACATCCGCCACAATCAGATTATTGCGCGTCTCGCTTTGGCAAATTTCAGTATATAAAGCCTGGATTGATAAGGTGGAGTCATCCTTTTCGATTGGCACGCGAAAAGATGTGAAGCGCGGAATAACAAAGTGTTCAAAGGGGCGGCGCTCCGCCTGGAGTTTGGCGTCATCCTGATAACGGATTTGTCCGCAGTGCATATATAGGATGGGATGATGCCCGTCCTGCCGTTTAGGAGTGGCTGTCAGACCATAGATATAGCGCGCGTTGACTTCTTTCAATACCCGCTCAAAGCTGACTGCCGGAACATGGTGACATTCGTCGATAATAACCATGCCGTAATCTTTGATGAGATCTTTGACGGTATCCTTGACCTCATCGCCGTGGGCCAGTGATTGGATAAGAGCAATATCGATAATCCCGCCAACATTGTTTTTACCGCCGCCGAGCCGCCCAATAACGCGATGCTCTTTTTTACGACCGCGTTTTTTCTGTGCTTCGGCCGGCTTTTCATTAGACGGCTGCTCATTAATCGTGAGGAATTCGGCCAAGCGCTTTTGCCACTGTTCGAGCAATGGCTGGCGGTCTACTAAAACCAGTACGTTGACCCTTCGTTTTGCAATTAGAGCAATGGACACAATTGTTTTCCCAAAGGCGGTGGTGGCGGAAAGGATACCGTTATCGTGGGCGAGTAAATTTTTCAATGCGGTTTCCTGTTCATCCCGTAAAACGCCGTTGAACGAAACGTCAATTGGCCGCCCCGGATTCCGTTCATCCTGCCAAATTACAGGAACATTTACGCTTTCAAACAGTTGGGAAAGCTCTACTTTACAGCCTCGCGGCAGGCAAAGATATTTCCCGGTTTCGTCTGAGTCTGAGATGGATATCACGCGCGGTTTGTCCCAAGTGGAGAGCCGCATGGCCTGTGCTTTATAAAACGCTGGGTTTTTAAAAGCTGCCAGCCGTTTCAGCCGGTTCAGCGCCCGCTGGGAGAAGCCTTCTTTGTCAATATAAAGCATATTCGCTTCCACGATACACAATGCGGCGGGAAAATCAGAATTGTTGAGATTGGGTTCCGGAGCCTTCTTGTCCCAAGGCCGCTCGGTGCTTTCATCTTCATTGAGGCGGTACAAGCTGCCTAACTCCCCGCCTTGGCACAACAGAGCGATATAACGCTCCGTTTCGTCTGCTGTTAAGCGTCTC
This sequence comes from Bacillota bacterium, assembly GCA_009781965.1. Lineage (GTDB taxonomy): Bacteria > Bacillota > Desulfotomaculia > Desulfotomaculales > Desulfallaceae > BRH-c8a. The sequence goes on from WQUS01000322.1 coordinate 8,732, forward strand.
ATGCCGCTTAAAAAGGCCCATTGGTCTGCATAGGGTAAAAACTGCTCGTCTATAAACAGACTGTTGCCTTGATTCCTCGGCGTCCGTTGCAGGGGCAGGGCGATCAAATTGCCGAACCCGCCTTGGGGCATGGTATCCTGACTAGGAAACATGCGGTCATAGGATGTGAATTTAAGCTCGTGGCGCCCCTCCATTGTTGCGGTCAGGATTGCCGACCCTAATTTGCGCGCCAACACGGCGGGGACCGGTTCGGCAAAGAACAGCCACAGGTGCGCCCCATAGCCGGAACGGGACCGCTCCACGGCGATGGGAATTTGCTGCCGCTCGCATACCAGCCGGGCAGCGGAAACGTCTTGCCGCCAGCCGTCGCCGTCAAAGTCGATGGCCAGGAACAAACAAGTTTCATCCGGCAGCAGGGGATAAACCCCGATGGTGTCTTTGCCCGCCAAATGCCGCGCCACAGCTTGTTTATCGAAGGGGATAAAGGCGTGGTTTTTGCAACTCCCACATTTTATGTGCGGCTTGGCGCATAATCCCTTTAACCACTCATTGCGGCAAGCAGGGCCGTAGCCATATTTTTTCCCATCCCGGCTTTCCCATCTTTTGGCGTATAGATCCTCCCGGCCGCGAAAGAAGGTGAGAAA
>WQUS01000323.1 GCA_009781965.1 Bacillota bacterium
CTGCTTGTAGTCGGTTCCGACGCCCGGGTTTCATTCCCCGATTGGCAGGAACATTATGCTTTGGCCAATGAATTTGCCGCGGAAATTAATAAGCAGCACCCGGGGTTATGCTTAGGCGTAAAGGTTTTGCAGGGCCGGTACAATCAGTTTTTGCATCCGGGAGCTATTTTAGTGGAAATAGGCAGCGTGAACAATTCCACCGCTGAGGCCATGCGTACGGGCCGCCTGCTGGCCGCTCCGCTGGCGGAAGTAGTTAAACGCCGCCTGGAGGCAGACAAGCCAATTCCAGCGCCGTAAATCGGTTTCTCGCAGAGCGTGAGCGCACGGTTAACTCGATGTTCGAAGTTCGAGGTTCGAGACTATGCAGTGTTTGTTGATAACGCGTGAACAGTAACAAAAAAAGAAGGCTCTCCTGATATAAAATAGGAGAGCCTTGTGCATAAGAGAGTCTTTCATATGGAGGGTATGTTCAGCTTTGAGCTAATTTAGCGGCTAGATCCTGGTTCATTTTGGTCAGTTGCTGTAATTGTTGCGCCAAAAGGTTTTGAATGGTACTTGTATCGCCGGCGGCCACTGCTTGATTCAATTGCTGCATACTGTTATTGGGTCCGCCAAACCCCATCTTGCCTCTTTCCGGCAAACCGAGACTTTGCAACTGCGTTTGGGCCTGTTCTTTAGTGAGGGTACCGTCTTTCACTTTAGCCATAATATCCTGCAGCTGTTGTTTTTGCGCGTCGGTCAGCTGGGGCCTTGGGGTGTTGGTATCGTTATCGTTCGTATTTGCCTGTCTGTTCATATGGGCGCCCCAATTACCGGGCAAGCCAAGGCTTTTAAGTTGCGCGTCGGCCTGATCTTGGGTGATGGTTCCGTTTTTCAATTGGGTTCTAATATCCTGCAGCTGTTGTTTTTGGGCGTCGGTTAGCTGGGGCCTCTGGGTTTTGGTATTGTTATCGTTCGGGTTTGCCTGTCTGTTCATATGGGCGCCCCATTTGCCGGGCAGGCCAAGGCTTTGCAGCTGCGTGTCAGCCTGGTCCTGGGTGATGGTCCCGTTTTTCAATTGCGTTCTAATATCCTGTAGCTGTTGTTTTTGCGCATCGGTTAATTGCGGTTTTTGCGGCATCTTTGCTTGCAGTTCAGTCATTAACTGGTTGTGCTGATCAATAGCGTTTTGCCACTGGCTTTGGGTGTCCGGCGCATACTGTTTGACGATAGTCATGATATTATCCATGGACGATTGGCCCATCCGGCCGCCAAACCGCTGATGGGCGGCATATTGAGAAGCAGATCCGGTTGCCGCTGTGGAACTTGAGCCGGCACTGGCCGCAAAAGCCGCGGCTGGCACAAGTACGGATAATCCCAATGCACCGGCGATAATTCTCGTTTTCCATTTACTGTCCATTGTAGTACCTCCTTGAAGAAATTAACTCATGTGGCTTGGCCACAGACATACTATACAAATAAATTGTGGGATAATTATCAAAAGATTATCAAAAATAAACAAAAGCCCGATCATTTTTTAACCGATGAAGAACCGCCAAAAAAACAAGCGTAAAATATACGAAAGCAAGAGAGCGAACGAACTTATGTAAAGGCAGTCTGAGCAATAATACTTTGCCCTGACTATGCCACCCCATGATTACCCGGTTCAACAAAGGATATAAAGGGCATAATAGAAGCAACGATGCAAAAACAGATTAAATCGGGCGATGGGTGATGATTGGTTTGACGAATAAAGGGGCGATAGTCTGTTTGAGTATTTGCCTGGGGCTGGTGCTTTTCGGCGTCAGTACCGCGCTGACTAACTTCAACCGGTTGGTTGATCCCCGGCATCCGCTGCAATTGCTGGAATGGCAAAGGGAAAACGGGCAACGGGAGCTCAGCCTGTTAGGTGAAAACCTGTCGTTTCAGCTTGACCGGTCCCTGCCGGATCGGCTGGCGCGGCAGGCGAGTGAGCAGGTTCGGCCGGTAATGTATGAAGTACGCGGCTATACTGCCACATTAAAAGATGCCCTAAGCGCCGGTCAGTGGCCGGAGCAAGTGACAAGAGCCGTCCAGGCAGCACGGTCTTTATTGCTGGAATTCCGGGAACGGCTGCAATGGTGGCTGGATAGATATTGCCTGCCTAAAGTAACTAAAACAACTGTAGCCGGCGGCTGAGGCTGTGCCACTCCAAGGTAACTGTTCAGTGTTTGTTGATACCAAAAGCCCAGGCACGCCAAACCGTTAAGCGTAAGCGATTTCTCGGCGAGCATGAGCGCACGGTTAACGGTTTGGCGTGCCGCTCGATGCTGAACAGTAATGCGTGAACAGTAGCCACTTCCAGGTTACTGGTCACGCGTTACTGGTCAGCGCCCGCCCGGCCAAGTAAAACAACTACCGTTCGCTCATAAGCATCCGCTAAATCGCTCGCGGCAGTTGTTTTACTTGGCCTTAACTGAGGTGGTGTGAACAGTAGCCACTTCCAGGGCGCCCGTAAAGGGCGCCTATACTTTTGCTTTTCATGTTCCCCCGGCAAATGCTATAATTATGGAGTATTATAGTGTGCGCAATTATTGATTTCTCATTGCTTTTGAAATAATATGATAGCGAAAGGATATACGTGTTTATGAGAGTCTATTTAGATAACTGTTGTTTTAACAGACCGTTTGATGACCAATCTTCGCTTATCATACGCTTGGAAACAGAAGCAAAATTACATGTGCAGGATTTGATTCGGCAAGGTAAGCTTGAATTAGTTTGGTCATTTATGCTGGATTATGAAAACGATGCTAATCCTTTTGAGGAATTACGAAGTCAAATTGCTGAATGGAAAAATTTTGCCGCTATTGATTGCGATCCTTCCGGTGAAGTGTCCGGAAAAGCGAAAGAAATAATGGAACTGGGCTTGCGTCCAAAGGACGCGGTCCATATTGCTTGCGCTATTTGTTTGGAAGCAGATTGTTTTTTGACTACTGATAAGAAAATACTAAACAAATCAATTGCTGGGATTCAGACGGTAAATCCGGTTGATTTCATAAGGAGGTATTTAGATGCGGACTGATTCGGTGCTTAAATATGACGGATTGCGCATTTTATCTAAACAACTTGGTCTCGTTGAAGCCGAGCGTTTCATTGCTTTAATGCGCCGTGAGCCATTTAATTATACGGAATGGCAACGAGATCTTTTCAAAGATGTCCCGCTTGACAAGCTTTTGGCTGACGCGGCGCGACATCGAGAACAAACGAAAAATAACGCCGGCTAACTCCCATTTTTATGGAAAAGAGATTGTAAAAGTCTATTATAGTTCGGCGATGCAATAGATTGCTGCCACGCAAAAATGTAGTAACGTTGCTTTCAGGTTACTGGTCACACGTTACTGCTTTCGCACCATCCGGCCCGTAAAGTTATTAACCGTGCGCTCATACTCTTCGAGAAATCGCTTACGGTTAATAACTTT
>WQUS01000324.1 GCA_009781965.1 Bacillota bacterium
GAAAAGATGGTTAGAATCGGGCTCAAATTAATTGTGGAGGATGATTCCATTACCTTTGACTATGCGAGTTCCGACCGGCAAGTAAAAGGTTACATAAACAGTACCCTGGCCAATACATACTCCGCTTCCTACATGGCGCTTTTTACCACTATTGATCCGGATATCCGCCATAACGAAGGAGCTTTTCGTCCCCTCAAGATAATTGCTCCCGCCGGTACAGTGGTCAACTGTTCGGAACCGGCCCCTTGCGCCACTTGTACCACATCCGCCGCCGCAACCATTATCGAAGCTGCCTGGCTGGCCTTATCCCAGGCTGTGCCAGAGCTGACGCAAGCCGCTTGGGCTCGCTACTCGGCGCCTGTTTCCATGGGCCTCAATCCCCATACAGGTAAATTGTACAGTGATATTCATTCCTTCGCCAAAGGCGGTGCGGGAGCAACTTTCGGCTTCGATGGCTGGGATCATTTGGGCGTTGTTATCTGCAGCGGCAGTCAGTTGGCGCCGGATCCGGAACTACATGAACTGGCTGAACCATTTTTTATCCTTTGTTACGAATATCTCCAAAACAGCCCGGGGGCCGGCCAATGGCGGGGCGGCATGGGTACCAAATATGTCTTTAGGATTGAAAGCGACGACATTGTTTCCAATAATTTTGGCGACGGTTTATTGCCGGAAACAGCACCCTACGGCCTGGTCGGGGGCAAAGGGGCTAAACCAAGCCGATTGCGGCTGATTAAGGCAGATGGAGAAATTATCGATCCCGGGGTACATAAGTTTGTAGCGCTTAATAAAGGCGATATTTATGAAGTATTTGAAACAGGCGGCGGCGGTTATGGAAACCCCTTTGAGCGACCGGTAGAAATGGTCCGGGCCGATGTGCGCAATGAGTTAATTTCCATTGAAAGCGCTCTAACGGATTATGACGTAGTTATTGATCCCCAAACTTTAAACGTTGATTATAACCAAACGAATGAGTTGCGCGGCAATAAAAAAAGAGCAAACGCTAAAAAACAGAGCGGGGGGTTATGTTCTTGAAACAATTGAAGATGCTGGTAGCTGACGATGAGTCTTTAATATCTCTTTCCATTTCCGAGCAACTGCAGGGGCTGGGGCACGAAGTAATCGGCACGGCCCAAAACGGCCGTGAAGCAATCGAGATGGCGGAACAGTATAATCCGGATCTGATCATTATGGATATTAAAATGCCGGAAGTAGACGGTTTAAAGGCCACCAAAGTGATAAATCAGCGCAAGATCACCCCAATCATCCTGCTGAGCGGTTATTCCAATGAAAAAATAGCCCAAAAAGCAGGTGAAAGCGGCGCCTTTGCCTACCTGACCAAACCGGTGGATAAGCGGGAATTGGTGCCGGCAATTGAAATTGCGCTCAGCAGATTTCATGAGCTGACCAATTTAAAGAAGGAAGTTTCCTATTTGGAACAAACAATTGAAGCGCGCAAGGTCATCGAGCGGGCCAAAGGCATTATCATGAAGCGTTATGATCTCAGCGAGTCCGAAGCTCATTTAAGACTGCAGAAAGCAAGCCGGGATCAAAACATTAAATTGGTTGAGTTAGCCAAATCAATTATTTTTTCGGAGCGATTAGAAAGCGGTCTTTCGGTGAATAAAAGAAAAATCAATAAATAGCTTCTTGACGGCAAATAAACGTTATTATATTATTATTATTGTAGTTAAGTAAAATAGTTCTAATAATTATGAAAATGCGTTCTTGTTTGACGCTAAGTGGGTCAAGAGTGCCCTTCAAAACGGGGGACCTTTTTTTGTTTTTTTGTTGCAAAGGTCATTTTTTACCTTTCCGCGTCAAGTTAAGCAGTTGAGCGGCTTAAAGGTGAAAACAGTAAATACCGGCTACATACCACAAAATTAAACTACAAAAAGGAAGGGGAATTGTAATGGGATACAAAGAAAGAGGTCTGACATTTGATGAGTGGAATATTGGCGACGAGGTTTATACAGCGTCGCGAACCGTAACCGAAGCGGATGTGGTTACTTTTGCCGGATTAAGCGGCGACTATAACCCCCTGCACACCGACGAAGAGTTCATGAAAAACTCTGAGTTTAAAAGCCGGATTGCCCACGGCGCGCTGATTTTCGCCATCTCTACCGGCCAGGCCAATCAACTGGGTCTTTACGAAGGAACCACCATTGCGGTGGCCCAGGTAAACCTGAAATACACCGGGTCCGTTCGCTTTGGCGATACTGTAAAGACAGTGGTAAAATGCATCGCCAAAAAAGAGAGTAAAAAGCCGGACCGTGGCGTAGCCACCTTCCAGGTCCTGGTTCTTAACCAGAGAGACGAGTCGGTTTTAGATAGCGAATGGGTGATCATCTTAAAAAGAAAAGTCTGATTCTGCTCGACAGTCACTCACAGTTAACCACACGCACTCATAGTTACTTCAGGAAAGGACGGAGAAAAAACATGGACTTAAGATTGTCGGACGAACAACAGCTGATGAAAGAAACTGTACGCCGGATTATGGTCGAAAAAGTAGCCCCCCGGGCGGCGGAAATTGACCAACAGGCGGTATTTCCCTGGGACGTTTATGAGCTGTTTAAAGAAAACGAAATATTTTCCCTTACCGTACCGGAGGAGTACGGCGGCTTAGACGGGAAACTGCTCACCCTTTGCATCGCCATCGAGGAAGTAGGACGGATTTGCGGCAGTTCCACCATGATCCTGGGCAACCATTCCCTGGGCGTGGGTCCCATTGCGCTATGGGGCAATAAAGCTCAAAAGGAAAAGTATCTGCCCGGTATCGGGACAGGTGAATTAAAAGGCTCTTTTGCCCTTACCGAGCCCAACGCCGGCTCCGATGTGGGCGGGATGCAAACCAGAGCGGTATTAAAAGGCGACCGGTATATCATCAACGGCAATAAATGCTTTATCACTCACGCGGATATTGCCGATGTGTTAACAATTTTTGCCAAGGTTGCCGTTGACGGCGTGGATAAAATAACCGCTTTCCTGGTGGACGCCAAATCCAAAGGCATTACTATTGGCAAAAAGGAAGACAAAATGGGACTGCGCGGTTCCACCACTTGCAGCATTAACTTTGAAGACCTGGAAGTAGAAAACCATGAAAATAACATCTTAGGCAAGGTTGGCGACGGATTCAGAATCGCTCTGGATTGTTTGGACAAGGGGCGGATCATGTGCGGTTCCCAGGCGATTGGTATCGCCCAGGGCGCTTTGGATGTGGCCAACCCCTACACCCAAACCAGGATCCAATTTGGCAAACCCCTCAACCATAACCAGGGCGTTCAGTTTATGCTCGCCGACATGGCCACGGAAATCAACGCCGCCAGGGCCTTAACCAGGACGGCAGCCTGGAAATATGACAACCATGAACCGGATATGGTGCAATTTTCCGCCATGAGCAAATTATATGCCACCGATATGGCGATGCGGGTAACCACAAATGCCGTTCAGCTGCTGGGCGGCTACGGCTATTCCAAAGAATATCCCGTGGAAAGAATGATGCGCGACGCGAAAATATTCACCATCTTCGAAGGGGCTAATGAAATTCAACGCATGGTTATCGGCCGCGCTTTAGCCAAGTAAATATCTGCGTGAGATATCAAAGCATGAGATATCAAAGAGAGATAAAAATATTTATCGACCTAAATATTGAGGAGGAATGATTTTGTATACCAAAGCTTATATCCCTTATCGCGGTTACTATAGCTCTCCTTTTGTCCGCTGGCAGGGCAGCCTGCAAAACGAACATCCTGTTAAATTAGGAGCAGCCACCGCTAATCGCTGGCTGGGCACAAAAAATATTGATCCGAAAATATTTGAATACCTGGTTTTGGGTCTAACTGTCGGTCAGCTGCATAACTTTTACGCCGCTCCCTGGGCGGCAGCCTTAATGGGCGCCGAAGATATTCCCGCCCTGCACGTGCCCCAGGCCTGTTCAACTGCTACGACTTCGGTCAATGAAGCGTCAATGGCTATTGAAGTAGGACTTTATAACAAGGCCTTTTGCCTGATGGTAGATCGCTTATCCAATGCTCCTCACACAATCTGGCCCAATCCCGCCGGTTCCGGCGGTACAGTAATCTCGGAAAACTGGTCCTTGGATAATTTTGGCAGCGATCCTTGGGGCAAAGTAGCGATGATTCAAACAGCGGAAAATGTGGTTAAAGTGGCCGGCGGGATCACCAAAGAAGACTGTGATGCAGTAGCCCTGCGGCGCTATGAACAGTATCTGGACGCTTTGGCCGACGACCGGAAATTCCAAAAGAACTACATGTTTCCCGTGGAATATATGAAAAGTAAAAAAGAAACCGCAGTTATTAGCGAGGATGAAGGGATTACCCCGACCACCAAAGAAGGATTGGCCAAATTAAAGCCGGTTCTCGAAGGAGGCACCCATTCCTTTGGCGCCCAAACCCACCCGGCTGACGGCAACTGTGCTATTATCGTCACCACCAGGGAAAAAGCCAAGGAACTTAGCAGCGACAAAGGGGTAGAAATACAGATCCTCTCCTATGGTTTCGGACGGGCTAAAAAGGCCCATATGGCTATGGCCGTGTATCCCGCCAGCGCCATGGCGCTGAAAAACGCCGGAGTTGACATCAAAGACGTTAAAGTAGTCAAAACCCATAATCCTTTTGCGGCCAATGATTTATACCTGGCCAAAGAACTGAAGATTGACGTGATGAAAATGAACAACTACGGCAGCTCCCTTGTTTACGGTCATCCCCAGGCGCCCACTGCCGGCCGCGGCATTATTGAAATGATTGAAGAGCTGGTCCTGCTTGGCGGCGGCTATGGGTTATTTGCGGGATGCGCAGCCGGAGACACCGGCGCCGCTTTGATGGTCAAGGTATCTTGCTAATTTCCGGCAGCGGCACGGAAAAAAAGAATTAGAGGTGTGGGCGGTTCATGAAACTGTTTGAAAACATACAAGTCGGTAAAATGTTGCTGGAGAACCGCATTGTCTATCCCGCGCTGGTGGATCGGCTGGCCGGAGACGACGGATTTACCACTGACGAACTGGTCGAGCGGGTAATGCGCATTACCAAGGGCGGAGTCGGCCTTTTTATCCTGCAGGCGGCGGCGGTTTTTGATCGGAAAAGCGGCCAGCTGTTAAAAATATGCGACGATAAATTCATCGACGGTTTAAAAAGACTAACCGACAAAGTGCATACCGAGACCAAAGCGAAAATAGGCGTCCAAATTCTTCACTATATGAAAATCTCCCGGTCCGGCTACCGGCAGGTGGTTGAAGAACTGCCCAAGGAAGAAATCGCATCGATTATCGAAAATTTTGCCGACGCGGCGTTACGCGCGCAAAAAGCCGGTTTTGACTGTATTGAGGTGCACTGCGCCCATGCCTATACCCTTTCCTCCTTCCTTTCATTGCGAAACAAGAGGAAAGACGAGTATGGCGGCACATTAGAGGGCCGGTTCCGTATCGTCAAAGAAATCACCCAAAGCATCCGGGAAAAAGTGGACGATAGTTTAACCCTGGGCGTCAGAATCAACGGCGACGAATTTATTTTAAACGGCAACACCCTCACCCAATCAAGGGTTATTGCCGCTAAGCTCGCCGAGCTGGGCTACGGGTATATCAGTGTTTCCGCCGGGGGTAAATTTGAAGACGGGTTAACCGAACAAGGCATGACTTCCCCCTATTCCGGTTATAGCGGTAACCGGACCATGCCCAAACATTACATGCCGGACGGCGTAAATGTGTACCTGGCCAAGGACATTAAAGCATCCCTTTTGCCTGCTCAAGTCCCCGTTATTGCCGCGGGCAAAATACCGACGCCTCAGTTGGCCGAATCATTTTTACAGGATGGTTCCGCGGACTTAATTGGCCTGGCCCGGCCCCTGCTGTGCGATCCGGAATGGCCCAATAAGGCAAAAGCCGGCCGGGATAAGGACATTGTTAATTGCATCTACTGTGGACAGTGTAATGATGACGACATCAATTTTAAGCCGGTTGTCTGTCACCAATGGCCGAAAGGTTTGCTTCAAGCCCCGGTTAACTTTTTACCGAAACAAAGAAATTAATTTTTAAAGAAATTAATTTTATCAGTTAAAATTTTTAGTTAATATGCATACTAGATTTAGTATGCATATTTAACTATTATCATCAATTATGATCATTAATCAATTTAGGGGGTGAGATTGTGGAAATAATTAAAACTGACTGTGGCTTGTGTGTTAACGATTGCGCTATAGACTGCTATGTGGAAGATGGCAAGATAGTTAAAATAGAGGGCACGCCGGGGCATTTGGTAAATAACGGCAAATTATGTGCCAAAGGCCAACACAGGGTGGAGTCCGTTTATTCCCCAACCCGTTTGAAACACCCGGTCAAGAAAGTGGACAGCCGTTTTCAAAAAATATCCTGGGAGCAAGCCTATGATGAAATAGCCACTAAGCTGCTGGCGCTGAAGGAACAGTATGGCGCGCGCACCCTGTTTAGCTTAACCGGCTCCGTGGGTATCGAACACTTTGAATTTGCGGCTTTCAATCAACGTTTAACCAAGGCTTTTGGCACGCCTAATATGTTTAACCCCGAAGGCATGTGTTTCCGGATCCGGATCCTGGCCAGGCAAATTACCTTCGGCAAATACGTGATCGAAGAACCGCGCAAAGCTAAATTAATTATCCTCTGGGGACATAATCCCGATGACAGTTACTTCCCCATTGCCGAGGATATCCGTAATAGAGTTAAAAGCGGTGATTTAAAGCTGATCGTGATTGATGTACGCAAAATACCGCTGGCTAAAGAAGAAAGTATCTACCTGCAACCCCGTCCCGGCACCGATGCCGCCGTCGCCTTGGCTATGATTAATGTCATTATCGAAGAAAACCTCTATGATCAGGAATTTGTTGCGGAATGGACAACGGGCTTCGATAAACTGGCTGAACACATTAAACAATACACGCCGGAAAAAGCCGAAGAAATCAGCGGTGTGCCGGCCTCGTCAATCAGGCGCATCGCACGGATGTTTGCCAATACTAAAGAAGCGTCCATCCTGGAAGGGGTGGGATGCCTGCAGCAATATGCCAACGGTCTCCAAACCGAAAGATGCTTTTGCATCTTAATGGCGATCACCGGCAAAATTGACCGCCCCGGCGGTTGGGTCACCTGTCCGCAAATCAGGCTGGCCGATCTGCGCGTGCCGGTAGAGGAAAAGGCTCTCGGATACGATAAATATCAGTTATTCCACCAATTTAATAAAACTCCGCCCCCGTACGGTAATTCATCTATGATGTCGGAGGCCATGATTACCGGTAAACCGTACCCTGTTAAAGCCTTAATTTCTTCCGGCGGTAATCCGGCGGTAACCTTCCCCGATACCAAACGGTTTCTGGAAGGGATAAAAAATCTGGAATTGTTTGTCGCCATCGACCCATGCATGACTGAGACAACCCGGTTGGCCGATTATGTTTTACCTGCTTGCAGCACCCTGGAAGAAACCGGCATCGGCGGATTTACCTGGTGCGTATCACATTGCGAGCCGTTTATTATGTTGCGTAAAAAGGCCATCGAACCCCTTTACGAGAGTAAACCGATCTGGAAAATCTGGAGCGAGCTGGCGCATAAAATGGGTTACGGAGAGTTGTTCCCTTGGCAAACAGACGAAGAAGTAGCTAAACACTTTTTATCCGTATCCGGCATTACCTATGAACAACTGTTGGAAAACCCGGAAGGCATGTACTATGGCACAAAAAACTATGAACCTTTTAAAGAAAAAGGTTTTAACACGGAAAGCAAAAAAGTGGAGCTCTATTCCGCACGCATGGAAAAATTCGGCGTGCCTGGTCTGCCCAGCCATGTCGAGCCGCAGCAGAGCGTGGTAGCAAATCCCGAATTGGCCCGGGAGTATCCGGAAACACTGATCACCGGCGCCAGACAAGTGGAATACATCAACGCCCAAGGGCATGAAATACCCGGCTTGGCGGCTAGAATACCGGAAGCGGTAGCCTGGATTCATCCACTAATCGCCAATAAATATGGGATTATTAATGGTGAAATGGTGGGTATTGAGACCCCCCGCGCCATGATTAAAATCAAAGCCAAAGTCACCGAAGATATCAGGCCGGGGACAATATCCGTCCCCCATGGCTGGGCGGAAGCTAACTGCAACTTCTTGCTTGACGCTACCTTAAGAGACGAAGCATCAGGTTATGCTACGCTAAGAGGCAATGCCTGCCGGATTGTTAAACTGAGCTAAGCATATTTACCCCATTGTATTATAAAATTGCGGTGGTATAATATTAAAATATAATTAGTGCTATATAGACAATAAATGATGCAGGGGGAATTTCCATGATTAAAGTTGGCATTAACGGTTTTGGGCGTATCGGCCGCCTAGTTTTTCGGATCGGTTTGAATAATCCCGATATTGAGTTCGTCGGCATTAACGACCCTTTTATGACGCCGGATTATATGGCTTATATGCTGCGTTACGATACTGTCCACGGCCAGTTTAAGGGGGAGATTGCTCATGATGCTGATTCCATCACGGTGAACGGCAAAAAGATCCTGTTTTTCGAGGCAAAAGACCCGGCGCAAATTCCCTGGGGCAAAATTGGCGTTGATTACGTAGTGGATGCAACGGGCATTTTCCATTCCCAAGACAAGGCCCAGGGACATATTGACGCCGGTGCGAAAAAAGTTGTTTATTCCGGTCCGTCAAAGGATGATACCCCGATGTTCGTGATGGGCGTAAATCACAACTCTTACACTAAAGATATGACTTTCGTATCCAACGCCTCCTGCACGACTAATTGTCTCGCTCCCCTGGCCAAGGTAATCAATGACAAATTTGGCATCGCTGACGGCCTGATGACTACCGTACATTCCACTACGGCTACCCAATTGACGGTGGACGGCGCGTCTAAAAAGGACTGGCGGGGCGGGCGGGCGGCTTCCTCCAATATTATTCCCTCCAGCACCGGTGCGGCTAAGGCCGTAGGCAAAGTCATCCCGGAGTTAAACGGCAAGTTGACCGGCATGTCTATGCGCGTACCGACATTGGATGTCTCCGTGGTCGATTTAACTGTCAATCTCAAAAAGCCTGCCAAATACGAGGAGATTTGCGCCGCCATGAAAACCGCCTCCGAAAGCCCGGAATGGCAAGGTATCATCGGTTATACCGAAGATGCTGTCGTATCCTCCGATTTTATCGGCGATCCCCGCACCTCTATCTTTGACGCCAAGGCTGGTATTTCCCTGACAGACACATTTGTCAAACTCGTCGCTTGGTATGATAATGAATGGGGGTTTTCCAATAAAGTGCTGGATCTCATTGTCCATATGGCTGCTGTTGATCAAAGATAATCCTTCAGGTTTTTG
>WQUS01000325.1 GCA_009781965.1 Bacillota bacterium
CCCAAGCCCGTAAAGTTATTAACCGTAAGCGATTTCTCGAAGAGTATGAGCGCACGGTTAACTCGAGGTTCGAAGTTCGAGGTTCGAGGTTCGAGACTATTTAGTGTTTGTTCATGCTCAAAGCCTAGGCAGGCAAAACTATTAACCGTAAGCGACATCTCGAAGAGCACAAAGCGCACGGTTAATAGTTTTGCCTGCCGCTCAATGCTCAACAGTAACGGGTGACCAGTAACGTCTTTTTCAGCCACCGTCAGCTCCGGTTTTTATAGGCCCGCATAGCAAAAAACCAGGCCACGGCTATAATGGCCACGCACCAGGCCAGCGCGACCCAGATAGCATTTCCCGCCGGCTGGTTAGCCAGCAGCGCCCTGATGGCATCCACGATGGAAGTTACCGGTTGGTTTTCCGCGAATACACGGACGATCAGCGGCATAGTGTTTGTCGGCACAAAAGCCGAGCTGAGAAAGGGCAGAAATAATAGCGGGTAGGCGAAGGCGGACGCCCCTTCCATGGTTTTGGCCCGCAGTCCCGGAATGACCGCGACCCATGTAAGCGCCAGGGTGTATAGAATAATGATACCAGCCGCCGCAAGCCAGCTGAGTATACCCGCGCTTGAGCGAAAACCCATCACAAACGCGACGAGAATAATAATCACCACTGTGATCAGGTTGGACACCAGCGAGGTCAGCACATGGCTACATAATACTGCGGAACGGCTTATCGGCATGGAGTTGAACCGTTGAAACATTCCTTTCTGGGCATCCATAAACAAACGAAAGGCTGTATAGGCTATGCCGCTGGCAATAGCCATCAGCAGTATGCCCGGCAGTTGGTAATTAACATAGTTCACCCCGGCAGGCAGACTCATTTTGACCGCGCCGCCAAACACGTAGACAAACATCAGCATCATCGCGATGGGCGTCAGCGCGACCGTAATGATAGTGTCCGGGCTGCGCAGAATATGCTTCATTAAGCGTCCGGTCAGCACCAGGGTATTGTTAATCATTGGGCCCGGCCTCCCCTGCCCTCACGATGGCGAGAAAAATATCCTCCAAGCTGGGCTGTTTTTCGATATATTCAACCTTACCGGGCGGAAACAGCTTTTTCAGTTCCACAAGGGTTCCGTTGGCAATCACTTTCCCGCCGTGCAAGATGGCGATTCTGCCGGCCAGCTGCTCCGCTTCCTCCAGGTATTGCGTTGTCAGCAAAATCGTTGTGCCGCCGTCGGCCAGCTCCCTGACGGTCTTCCAGACCTCGAGCCGCCCCTCCGGATCGAGGCCCGCCGTCGGCTCGTCCAGGAAGATAATCGGAGGCGTCCCGACCAAACTCATGGCGATATCAAGCCTACGTTTCATGCCCCCGGAATAAGTCCCCGCCCGCTTGTTCATCGCCTCAATGAGCCCGAAGCGTCTGAGCAGACGGTCGGCAATCCGGACGGGATCGGGAACGGCGCGCAGTCTGGCAATCAGGATTATGTTTTCCCGTCCGGTCAGGATATCGTCCACGGCGGCAAACTGACCGGTCAGGCTGATGGACCGCCGCACTTGGTCCGGTTCCCTTAAAACATCGTAACCGTTTACGGCAGCCGTCCCGCCATCCGGTTTAAGAAGGGTGGAAAGAATGTTTATGGTCGTGGTTTTGCCTGCCCCGTTGGAGCCGAGCAAGGCGAAAATTTCGCCGCGCTCCACCGCGAAATCAACCCCTCGCAATACTTCGGTTTCACGCCTTTGGCGTCATGGAAGGTTTTTTGCAGTCCCTCCGCCCGTATCGCCAACTCGCTCATTTGACGCCGCCCTCCTGGTTAAATTTCTTATCCTCTGAATCATAATAGTTGTTAGAGATATACTCTATCACCCCCGGCATGGAAGTCAAGTGTTTTAAAATTTATTCTTGACCGCAGCGGTTAAATAGATTATAATTGCTTTGACCGCATCGGTCAAACTATTTCAGGTGGTGATCATCATCGAGCACTTAATCGAATTTAGCCGGTTGGCTCAGGAGAAACAGAGCGCTATCATCAACGCGGCTATCAGCGTTTTTGCGGCGGCAGGCTATAAAAAGGCCTATGTCAGCGAAATCGCGAAAGGGGCGGGCATTTCCAAGGCGCTGGTGTTTTATTATTTCGGCAGCAAAAAGGCGCTTTACCTCTACCTCATCGGCTATGTCCGGGATCTGATTATGGCGGAGCTGAACACCAACAAAATCAACGCGAATGACGACTTTTTCGACAGAATCAAAGAGATCGCCCGGGTGGAGATGGCCATGATGAAGCAACACCCGGGGATTACGCACTTTATCAACAGCATGTATTTTGAAAGAGACCCGGAGATCATCCAGGATTTGCAGCAGCTGAACGCCGCCGGTGTTCCCGCCCGGGAAGACCTGGCCCTAAATGGCGTAAACTTCGCCAAATTTAAAGCCAATGTGGACCCCAAGCTGGTGGTCAACATCCTGGTTAAGTTTACGGAGGGCGTGATCAGCAGCAATAAAAGCGCCTTAACTTTTGAAGCGTCCATGGACGAATTTGAGGCATGCCTGGATTTGCTGAAAAACAATCTCTATAAGGAGGAGTACCTGGGATGAGCGCGATTATGGAACTTAACGGCCTCACCAAGTTCTACGGGAAACAGCGCGGCATAGAGGACGTCACCTTCAGCGTCGGCGAGGGCGAAATCTTCGGTTTTATCGGGCCGAACGGCGCGGGCAAGTCCACCGCCATCCGCACCTTGCTGGCTCTTTTTGAGCCCACCGCCGGCAGCGCTGCCATCTTTGGCCTGGACTGCGTGCGGCAGGCGGACGTTATCGCACGGGATGTGGGCTATGTGCCCAGCGAAGCGGCCTATTACGACAATATGAAAGTGCGGGAGCTTTTGGACTACACCGGCAAACTTTACCAAAAGGACTGCCGCCAAAAGGCCGCCGCTCTCTGCGCCAGGCTAAATCTTGACTCAAGCCGCAAAATAGCGGACCTTTCCTTCGGCAACAAGAAAAAAGTCGGTATTGTCAGCGCGCTGTTACATTCGCCCAGGCTCATCATACTCGACGAGCCCACGGCCGGCCTTGATCCGCTGGTCCAGCGCACTTTCTTTGAGATCCTGCGGGAGGAGAACCAAAATGGCGCCACCATCTTCTTCTCCTCCCACATTCTCAGCGAGGTGCAAAAGTTCTGCGGGCGCGTGGCGATACTTAAGCAGGGCCGGCTGGTGAACCTGCAGTCGGTGGCGGAATTGCGCGAAAGCGGCTTCAAAAGGGTTTATCTTACTGCGAAAGGCCCGATTCCCGCCGGCTATTTCCCCGCCGGCAATATCGCGGAGCTGAAGCAGGAGGGCCCGGAAGCCTCCTTCGTATACAAAGGCGATGTGGATGTGCTCTTTAAGCAAATCGCCGCCCTGGACATAGTGGACGCCTTTGTTGAGGAACC
>WQUS01000326.1 GCA_009781965.1 Bacillota bacterium
GAATCGCGGGTATCCTTTTTGACGCGGGTAAGAATGGTTCCCAAAGATTGATGCAAGTTGGCATGCCGGGCGTACAAACCGGCAGCGCGGACAATCCGATCGTCCTCAGTGATCTCTTTTTTAGAGTAGGCGGCAACGGCCCCGCAGCCGCTAAAATTTGCCTCGAAGTAAACAGCAACTATGTAATTGGCGATGATTTCTGGTTATGGCGCGCGGACCACGGGGCAGGGGCGGGATGGTATAGCAACCCGGCGGATACCGGCCTTGTTGTAAACGGTGACAACATGACAATGTATTGCTTGATGTGTGAACATTTTCAAAAGTATGAAACACTATGGAATGGAAATGGCGGCAAAATGTATTTCTTCCAGAATGAATTCCCCTATGATGTGGTAAAGCAATCGGAATGGATGAGCCATGATGGAACGGTCAACGGATACTCGGCATATAAGGTTGCTGATAACGTGACATCGCATGAAGCCTGGGGTTTAGGTTGCTATAACGTGTTCATAAACGTAGAGGAATACATTGACGTTCACAGCGCTATCGAAGTACCGGACGCAAACGGCGTTAAGGTCCACAACGCGTGTACGCTTTGTTTAACAGGCGGGAAAATGCCAAAGGGCAGCATCACTCATATTATCAATGAAGTTGGTGATTCTGTCGGCAGTAAAACAGGCTTCGCGAGGAAATATGTTATTGAGTATTGAAATTTACGCCACCAGAGCTTACAGACGCTTATTGAAATGCATTAACGCAAGCAGTTCTATCGCGTTACGCAGACCAATGAAAAGCATGATGTATATTGAAACACGGTTAAGGGTAAATGCAATTTGAATATCTGAATACAGCGATGCGATGCTGCCGGCAAAGGCCAATACAATCAATACGTAGTTTGAAAGATTCGCTGCCGCATTCGCTTTGTTCTGGATTAACTGCCAGCGTTCATCTTTTTTGTATTCAACCGCTTTTGTTGCTTTCCAAACATAGAGACAAAGAGTCACGCCAAGGCCAACAATTAGAGAAACTAAAATCACTGCCTGTTCATTCATATGTTTTCTTCCTCCTTGCGTTCAAAGACATCATGAATGGATACATTAAAAATTTCTGCTATTTTGAAAGCTAGCTCTAATGAGGGCGTATATTTATATTTTTCAATGGATATGACTGCTTGGCGGGAAATGCCGATCTTTTCAGCTAAATCGGATTGCGTCCAATCACGCTCTGCTCTCAAAACCTTTACTCGATTTTTGATCAATATACCGCCTCCTTACCAATGTAATATATACTGGCCAAAATGCAATCTATTGATTACTTTTATAGTGTAACCTATCAATTACATTTTGTCAATATTAAAACGCATTCTGCCTGACATTGTTCCACTGTATAATACTCTTCAAGGAGCGATCATGTCTTATCTTGCTGATTAGAAATATTAAATTAACGTGAGTTCGATGAACAAAGGGCGTTCATCGAGCTTTGATCATATTCACATAATTTGCAGCAAAAACGCTGCAAATTATGCTCATAACGTGAAAATCGCTACGCGATTTCAGCCGCTAAAGCGGCTGGTTCGACTTCGTCGAACTCACGTTAAATTAAACAGCTATATCACTGTTTTTGGGACCAAATTATTGCTTTTGTTGTTTTTATGATGTTTTTGGGTAAGCCCTCAATAATACAGGCCGTCTTGCGTTTCGGCAAGGCGGCCTGTATTATTGAGTTTATAACTCGCCCGGTATTACTGAGCGGGATTCATTCCACTAATATCAAAGCCGCTAGGCAGCGGAGTGACGCTTTTAGTCACCTGAGGCTGCAACTGCGCTTTGAGATCCTGCCAGTCCTTTAAAACTTCCTTCTCAGCCTCTTCCAAACCTTGCGCTTTAAGGGCATCGATGATCCTTGCCTGCGCGTCGTTAAAAGCGGCTTGGTCTTTTGCGAGGATTAGATTTCCAAGCTCACCGGTGATGTATGTTTCAGCGTTAGCCTCTGCTTTAGTAAGCTCGGCCGATGGCGTAAGGTACCCTTGGAACGTGGGCCACGGGAAATCGTTGTTGTTCTGCATAATGCCTTGTTTTCCCCACAGGTCGTAAACTTTACCGGGGTAGGAAATGCTTGCGTCTCCGTTGTTATAGGCCGCGACAAAGTTCTGCGCCGCTTTGTCCTGCTGCATAACCAAGTTATAGTAAGCCGTTGTGGTAGTAAGACTGTTCGAATATCCATCCGCGCAAGTCCAATTTCCGCTTGACATGAAACTCAAGCAGCCGATACCGTTGTCGGCGTTATAAGTACTGGAACCTGTGTTAAGCAGACATTCAAGGTGACTGCCAATGGGCTGCGGTACTCCGTCGACATAATCCCAATCCACGCCCTGCACGCCGTCGTTAATCAAGCGGGCGCCTTCATCGGAATCAAAGAAATTCAGAAGATCCATCGCCCGCGTAGGATTCTTGCAAGCCGAAGTGATGGCGCGGCAGTCGTTGAAGCCCCAACCGATGGCAAGCTCAGGCGTGAAAACGTTCCAACCAACCGGGAACGAACCGGGTATCATGAACAAACCGGCGGTATCCCCGCAAACTTTCTTATCCGGTACGGACCAGTTGCCCGCGCAGCAGGTAAAAACTTCACCATTTGCTATTTTAGTGCCGAGCTGCGCCCAACCCTGCGTCAAACCGTCCGGGTCAAAAATACCCAATTGGTTGGCCTTAAAATAAAACTCCACATTCTGCCAAAAGATGCTTTGCGGATCAAGGAACGAACTTGTCCAGTCGCCTGTGTAACGGTTGACATACTGATTGACCTCCAAGCCTTCATATCCCATTTGATTAGGGAAGATGTAATAGTAAGGCCAAAGCTGCCAGTCTGTCCACGCGGACAGCGCGTAAGTCTTATTTCCGCTGGGTGCGGTCGGGTTTGCCTGCTGCATCTGTTGCAGCATACTCAGGAAGCTGTCTACACCAGTAACTTTCGGCGAGCCAATTCCCTGATAAAGATCAAAGCGGGTAAAGAACCCGTTGCTGCCATTGTACGACGGGTCGGTAGTGTTTAGCGGCGTTATACCTGTCGGGATAACATAAGTCTTGCCGCCCGTTTGTTTTTTCAGGTTGTCGATCCCTACTTGCGCTCTTTTCAGGATATTCTGCCCGTTTGATTGCAGCAAGTCGTCAATCTGAACAAGGCTGCCGGAACTGATAAGGGATTGAGTTAACTGTCCTGTAGTGTCGCCGATATAAAGAATGTCCGGAAGGTCACCGGATGCTGCCATCGTCGTAAGCTTAGTCGAGTCTATAGTCACAAGTTGCACCGTGATACCCGTCATTTCCGTAATCTTCGGGGCAATGTCCGTGTTCTCAATGCCGTTTGTCGTGATGTCATGGAGACCACCAATGGTAATCGTACAGGGAGTG
>WQUS01000327.1 GCA_009781965.1 Bacillota bacterium
CCTGTAAATAAGGCCTGATTTGCTTGCCGGATAAATCATATAGGGCATTTGACTCCTTCACGTCAGTTGGCATGCCATATTGATCGCGGTCTGGGCCGGCATCAGCTTTGTAAATCTCTATATACTTCTGCTCATTGGTAAAAACATCGGTTAAAACGGAAAGTCTTGTATACACAGGTTTAAAAAGCACCGTGCCGTCGCCTTTGACAGCGCCTTGCAGTCCGTTTTGACTGATGATGTACACTTTGTTCGCATCAATTTGGGCCGTGTCGGTGTTTTTGGCGGCACAGGCGGTCAAAGCGGTTAAAACAAATAACAACAGGATTAAACCTAATTTTTTAGCCATAAAAACACCTCCACTTAATTACAATAATCCCAATTGTGATTTTTTGCAAAGCCATTGGTCTTTCGATTTTAATAACTTTACTCAACTTGTAACTCGAATTTCGGCATTGACTGCACTTTATGGAGATTGAGCTCATGCAGCCGGTCAATTTTCTTCCTTATTTCTTCATCGTCACAGATGCCTTCGCGGATATATCTGTCCAAAACCGCATAGGTGAACCCTAAGTTGTCCTCGTCAGTTTTGCCGCAAAGACCGTCAATCGGTGTTTTATCAACAAACTTCGCTGGCAGACCAAGCTCTTTCCCAACGGCGATTACTTCGGCCACAGTCAGGTCTGCAAGCGGGCTGAAATCGCCGGCCGAGTCGCCGAATTTGGTAGCGTAGCCGATCCAATCCTCGCTGAGATTGCTTGTATTGGCCACCCTGCCGCCCACAATAGCGGAAACGGCATAAAGTGCAGCCATGCGCATCCGGGCCGGGGTATTAAAGACCGCTATATCATTCAGTTCCAGGCCGGTTTGAGCAAAGGCAGCATACAGAGCCAGCACCGGTTCCTTGATATTAATTTCTACATATGCGATACCAAGCGTTTTACAAAGATCATAGGCTACCTCAATATCATGCTGTTCGCCCTGAGGCATGAGCACCCCCAAAATCCGGTCTTTGCCGAGAGCGGTCACGCAAAGGGCGGCCACCACCGAACTGTCCTTACCGCCACTGATGCCGACTACCGCTTTGGTTGCGGGTAAAGCATTACTATGGAAATAATCTGCAATCCAGGCCACAATCTGATTTTTTACTCTTTTTGCATCTAACAAGTTTAGGCACCCTCTTTGTTATATGTTACATTCACCTGACACATTTTCATGGTGAGCAACGCGGCCTGATGGCTTTCTTCCGTCACACCGGCACAGCACCGGGCGTCCACGCTGATTTTCGTTTCCGGCAACTGCGCTTTGAGGATCAGAGCGTTGGAAACAACGCAAATATCCGTACAAAGACCGCAAAGTTCAACTTCATCAAAACCGCCGGCGGCAACCTGTCGGGCCAAATCCAAAGAACCAAAGGTCGGTTTATCAAAGACCTCACAGTCGCCCGTATCCAGCTCAGCCGCAATCAAATGTCCTTCGGCGCCTGCAACGCAATGGACTACCGGTAAGTATTTACCTTCCTGGGTCATTAAATAATTATCATCATGGGTGTCCCGGGTAAAAAGGATCTGGTGACCGTTTTGTTTATAAGCGGCAATTTTTGCCTGCACATGTGGTAAAATTCGCTGAGCCTGAGCCGAGCCAAGGCTCCCGGTAATAAAGTCGTTTTGCATGTCCACTACAATCAGTAGTTTCTTCATTGTCATCCCTCCGGTTTTTCTGTCCATTTCGGCCGGCTTCATTTGTTAGCCATAACTGAGTCGTTTACGTGATCAATTCTTTTCCTAAATATAACCTGTTGACATTATATAGCGTGGATAAAGAGGGCTCAACCGATATTTTCGAGATGAAGAAAAATCGTTACTGTTCAGTGTTTGTTGTTCCTCAAAGTCCAGGAACCCGCTCAATGCTGAACAGTAACAATATGTTTTTTCTGGCTTTACGGCTTGGATGATGATATGGTAAATTATAAATAATGGAAAACCATTGATAATTTAACCGCTGTCTATAACAAACTCAACAAAAACCTAAAAATGGATGAACACTATTTTGACTCTGCCGAACGGCTTGGTTTACTTAGGACGCAACCGGAGGATCTAGTTTACCGCTACGGCGTTAAACCGGATAAACTCTTGACCAATAAAAACGGACTTGCCGTCTATCAGTACGGTTCGTCATTTTACTATTATAATAACTCCGGATTATACGCCACCAGGAAACTTGCTGCTCCGGCGGAAAATTATGCCGCTATCATAGCCAAATTTGGACTGCCGACAAATGAAAAAACAATCGGCCAGCAAAAATACGTTTCATATCTGCTCCGCCAAACCTCAGCCGGCGAGCCTGACAAATACGCTTATTTTGTGTTTGAGGAGAACAAAACTGTAGCATCAGGGGTCATAGTCGGCACTAACTTCGCCGTATTAAGCACAGAAGCGACAAATTCCGAGGGTAATAAGTGAGTTCCACTCACAAGGAGTGAGCCTGTGGAAACTGACGAGAAATACACAATCAAGGTCATACTAAAAACAATGGAGCTTTTGAAGTGTTTTTCACCGGAACAGCCCGAGTGGAAAGCAACCGAACTGAGTAAAAGGCTGCACCTCAACCGGACGACGGTTTACCGCATCCTCACTACTCTGTCTTCCGGCGGCTTTGTGCAGCTAAACGCCAAAACCGGCTGTTTCAGGCTGGGCACTACCCTGATTGGCTTAAGCATGGCCCTTTATAACAGTATGGACATCCGGACTGTGGCTAGGCCGGTGCTCAAAGGTTTAGCCAAGGAAACAGGGGAAAGTATTCATTTAACCATGTGGTATAACGATGAAGTAATTTTGCTTGATCAATGGGAAAGTCTTTCCGACATCAAGGTTTCGGTGCCTTTGGGCCGCAGATTCCCCGCTTATGCTACCTCGACCGGCAAAGTGTTCCTGGCCGCGCTGCCGGAAAAGGAGTTAAACAGATATCTGTCGGAGCATCAATTGGAGCCTCTTACGCCCCGAACCATCACTAACCGGGAAGCGCTAAAAGTGGCGTTGCAAAAGGTAAGCAAGGAGCAAATAGCCTTTGATTTTGAAGAAACGGCCGTTGACATTGTCACTTGCGCGGCGCCTGTTTATTCCTTTGACCGAAATGTAAACGCCGCTGTTGCGGTGTTGGGGCCTGCCAGGCGGATGCGGCCCCAATTAGAAGCGGTTGCCGCAAGGCTTAAAAAAGCAGGGGCGCAGATTTCCGCTCTTTTAGGTTATAGCGCAGATCCGGAGCAAATGCCTCAACACTTTGATTGATCTGATTAACTGATTTGAAATGGTTACTGGTCACACGTTACTGCTTTCGCATCGAGCCGGCCCGTAAAGTTATTAACCGTGCGCTCATACTCTTCGAGAAATCGCTTACGGTTAATAACTT
>WQUS01000328.1 GCA_009781965.1 Bacillota bacterium
CCGCAGTAAACAAAAACGTCCGCCCTTTGTAAAACAATGATGTCCTTGGGCGACGGTTCCCAATCATGCGGTTCGGCGCCCGGCGGTACCAGACAGGAGACTTCCGCTTTATCGCCGCCGATGTGCTTAGCAAAATCATACACCGGATATATTGAAGCGACAACTTTTAATTTGCCGCTTGGCGCCGCCCCGTTCCCATCCCCTGTCTTGGCGCCGCCAAAGGAACAGCCTGTCAGGAGCAGGCCGCATAAAACAATCAGCCCGACAACCCCGGATAGTCTTGGCAAAAAACTTCCCTCCTCAATCAGATAAGCTGTTTACCAATTCTCCTTGCGGACAATTGATCCTCTTTGGGAGTAATTTTAAATTTGAGTTATTTTTATTTGTATGATACACTACCAATAGTGTAATGATTCTGATATTTCATTCATTTTAACCCCTACTTAACCCTGGTTCTTTTCTTTGGCTATAACGAGTGCCCTGGCATGATATTTGCGTATTAAAGAATCAAAGAAACAATCGAAATATTAAGTAAATTAAAGTCAAAGGAGGGTAGTTTGTTCCAAAATAAATATTAAGGGGGAATCAGCTTATGGATCCGGTGCAGCAAGAAAAAATGCAGACCAGTCCGAGCAGCGGTTTGCATTACGGCTGGATAATCTTTATCGTTGGTTTTCTGGTAGAAGGCGGCGCCCTCGGCCTGGCCCGGTTCGGCTACAGCATGATCCTGCCCGGCATGCTGGCGGACCCGCATCTTCATCTTAGTCCCGCGCAAACCGGCCTCATTGCCTCGGCTAACATGATTGGCTATACAATCAGCGCTCTGGTCGCCGGGTTTCTGGCCAGCCGTTACGGCCCCAAGGTTATCATCATCATTGGTCTGGTGTGGGTGGCTTTGACCATGGCTGCCACCGGCTTGGCTACCGGTGCCTCTACCGTTGCTTTGGCCAGATTTCTTACCGGCTTGGGTAGCGCAGCCGCTCACATATCCGGGATGGGGCTGCTTGTAGCTTGGTTCAGCACCCGCCGCCGCGGTATGGCTACTGGTTTTTTTGTCGGCGGTACTGGCTTGGGCCTGTTCTTAAACGGCTGGACAGTACCTTTAATCAACGGCATTTATCTGGATGTTGGCTGGCGTTACAACTGGTATCTGCTGGGCCTTATTGCGGCGGCGGTAGCCATACTGGCTGCCGTGCTATTGCGTAACAGCCCGGCCGAGAAGAACCTGCTCCCCATCGGTGAAGTGCCAGGCGCCCAGACGCCGGCTAAACCGGCCAACGGAGGCAAGCAAAAGTCCGAATCTGTTAGCATCGGCAATATTATAAAAATTAAAGGGGTACCGATGCTGACCATTATGTATTTTTGTTTTGGTTTTTCTTATATCATCGTCAGCACTTACATGGTCACCTTTCTGGTGCAGGAAGCACACTGCTCTCAGGCCTTGGCCGGGCATATCTGGTCCATTGTCGGCCTTATCAGTATCATCAGCGGGTTGATCTGGGGCATGATTTCAGACCGGTTTGGACGCCGCAACATCCTGGCGACTGTATTTTTGCTCCAGGCTGTTTGTTACCTGCTGCTGCAAGCCCGCTTTACCGACGGCTTTCTGCTTTGGCTGGCGCCAATGATGTTTGGGCTGGTCGCCTGGAGTATTCCCGGAATGGTGGCCGCTACCTGCGGGGATATCAGCGATCCCAAACGGGCGCCGGCGGTATTGGGGTTTGCCACCTTTATCTACTCGATTGGGCAGGTATTGGGACCGACTACTGCCGGATACATCAAAGCCGCTACCGGTTCCTTCGGCTGGGCTTTCCTGCTGGCCGCAGGGCTGGCCGTACTGGGCGCTATATTCGCCAGCCGCATCATGATGCCGCGGAATTGATTGACAAGTACTGTCATTATCCTCATTAATTAAATTTTAAATTAACGAAAGAAAAAACCACCCTGATTGACATCGGGTGGTTTTTTCTGCAATAATTAACTGCAATAATTAAATCTGATTTGCTTCCCTGCGTTTATCAATATACCGCTTGGCCTTGCCTTCGCTGCGCTGGATGCTCCGGGGCGGCATAATGGTTATCTTGCTGGAAATATAAAGCGTCTGCTGCATTTCGCGATGCAGTTTGTCAATATATTGCTCAAGATTTTCCTGCCCCTGATTATAAAATTCCTCGGTAGCTGCTTCCACCTGGATTTCCAGCTTGTCCCGGTTGTTGACCCGCTCCACAATCAGCAGGTATTGGGGCGCCAGTTCACTATGGCGCAACAGCACACCTTCCACCTGGGACGGAAATACGTTGACGCCTTTGATAATCAACATGTCGTCAGTCCGGCCAGCCAGCCGGTCATGGCGGACCGTGGTGCGGCCGCACAGGCAGGGCTCGGTAAAGAACCTGGTCAGATCCCTGGTCCGATATCTAATTAACGGCATGGCCTCCTTGGTGAGAGTAGTAATCACAAAGTCGCCCCGTTGGCCGGGCTGTACCGGCTCCCCCGTATCCGGATCAACAATCTCCGCCAAAAAATGATCCTCCTGGATATGCAGACCCTCATGATAGGCGCAATTAATGGCGATACCGGGACCGATTATTTCACCGATACCGTAAGTTTCATAGACTTCCAAATTAAATTCTTCTTCAATGTGTTGGTGCATTTCCTTAGTGGACGGCTCGGCGCCAAACAAGCCCACCCTCAGTTTGAGGTCGGTCTTCATATTTACGCCCATTTGGGCCGCTGTTTCCGCCAGTACCATCGCATAGGAAGGAGTGGCCGTTAATACGGTGGCTCCGAAATCTTTCATCAGCATAATTTGGCGGTTATTTACCCCCCCGGACATAGGCACCACGGTTGCCCCAATCTTTCTGGCCCCCATATCATGACCCAAACCGCCGGTAAACAGTCCGTAGCCAAAAGCATTGTGCACAATGTCACGGGAAGTGACACCGGCGGTGACAAAGCTCCTGGCCATTAATTCAACCCACATCTCCATATCATTGCGGGTGTAACCGGCAGTCACCGGTTTGCCGGTGGTGCCGCTGGAACAGTGGATTCTGATAATGTCTTTCATCGGTACGGTAAAAAGCCCGAAGGGATAATTATCCCGCAGATCGTCTTTAACGGTGAAGGGCAGCCGGCGTAAATCATCCAGGGTTTTAATATCTTCCGGCTTGACGCCATGTTCGTTAAATTTTCTTCTGTAAAAAGGCGATTGAATATAAACCCTTTCCACCAAATCTTTTAAGCGCTGCAGCTGGAGTTTCTTAAGATCTTCAACCGGCATACATTCTATCTTCGGATCACGAATTAAGGTATGGCTGGGTTTGTTGACCATTTGCTTGAACCCTCCTTTTTAAATCACCCGGGCAATTGTTCTCCGCCATTGCCTGATTTGTGGCCATTGTGGCAGATTAATTTTGCCAAATAAATAAATCTTTCTGCAGGTTTGAATTTTCTGATAGACAATGCCAAAATAATAGACCGTTTAAAAAATGCCTCTTGATTCTATAGTCAGCCGTTTTTTACCACTCCCCTTTTTGTTTGTAAAAATTGCTTATTTAAACCGCTCGTCCAACGTTACTACTGTTAATACCTTATGGTATTCAAAAAACATGCCAACCCTAAATTGACCAATTGGGAGTGATATTTCTGAATCATCTGATTTTTAGATGCCAAATTTGACATCGCCACCAAACTTATACTAAAAAAACGTCTTAATGCAAGGTCTTTCTGCATGTCAATTATGACATTCAAATTTAGCACACTAAATCGGCGTCGCTATCGGTACGATTAATGATGCACATTTGAAATTAAAGACGGCAGCACAACCAATACCGCCAGCGTCAATATTTCCACCACTTCGCCGGCCGCCCCCAGCGTGTCCCCGGTAACGCCGCCCAGCCTGCCTTTAATGAACCGGTGCAGCAAAAAAGCGGCAACCAACGCCACCACCAAAAGAATCAGCCCGGGTACCCTTAAAAACCCTAGCGTCACTCCCAAAGCCACGACGGAATTGTACAGCAGCTCCCGCCAGCCCACGTAAACGGTAAAGGAACCGGTACCGCCACTGTTTCGCGCATAGGGATAGCGGGCGGATCCATAGACAAGCACCCAGCGTCCCAGGGTCGGCGCCAGGAGCAGCGCCGTTATCTGCATAGCCGGCTCCATCTCCCCCAGCAAAACCAGCCGCAGCAAAAGATCCAGCACGCCGGCCATCAACCCGTGGGAACCAACCCGGCTGTCTTTCATGATCTCCAGCATCCGTTCCCGGGACCGGCCGCTGAAAATACCGTCTGCGGTATCCATCAACCCGTCGCCGTGCAAATTACCCGTCACAAAGATCACAAATATAATCGCGCCCAGATTAGCCGGCGTGGCTGAAAAAACCAGGCCAAGCAAATAACGGACCCCGGCGGCCCCGCCGCCAATCAATAAGCCAATCAAAGAATAGTAAGCCATGGAGCGCGCCATCGTCCGATCATCCACCACACCGGAGACGGTGACGGGAAGCCTGGTTAAAAACTGCAAGGCCAATAAAAATTCCGTCCACACAACAATCACACTCTCGTCATTAATAAAAAAATAAATGCAAAAAATCCGCAACCCCAACTAGTGCGGATTTTTTGTTACTGTTCAGTATTCCTTTATTTTATCCCGTCAACGATAAATATGTTCCATGGTCAGCGGCCAGTTGTTGTTCAATCCCTTGGAAAACAACAGCTGATAGATGTTCAAACCGGAGACTCGGAAAGATGAGGCGCAACTGCGCAGATACAGCTCCCACATGCGGACGAACCGGCGGCCATATTTTTGTTCCACCGTATCAACATGCCGCAAAAAGTTTTCATACCAGCGATCCAGAGTCATGGCGTAATGCAGACGCAAACTTTCCGCGTGCAGCAGGTGAAAATCATACTCGGGCAACAGCCAAACCGTTTCCCGCAAAGACGGGATATAACCGCCCGGGAAAATGTATTGTTCGATCCAGGAATCAACTGGTTTTTCCCACATCCCGGTAATGGTGTGCAGCATGGAAACGCCGCCGGGAACGAGCAGCTTTTTGACCCGGTCCATGTACACGGGCAGATTGTCCTTCCCGACATGTTCGAACATACCCACGCTGACAATTTTGTCGAACTGGTATTCCTGCTCATCCAGGTCCTGATAATTAACCAGCTTGACGTCTACTTGTTTTTCCAGATTCAATTTCTTGACGCGCTCTTTGGTGGCCCGGTATTGTTCCTCGCTTAAGGTGATGCCCAACGCTTGGGCGCCGTACTCCTGAGCCGCCTTAATAATCAGCCAGCCCCAGCCGCTGCCGATATCCAACAGACGTTCCCCGGGCCGCAGTTGAATTTTCTTCAAGATGTGATCGATTTTTTGCAATTGGGCCTGATATAATGAATCACCAATTGTTTTAAAATAAGCGCAGGAGTAGCTCATAGTTTCATCCAACCACAGCGAAAAAAATTCGTTGCCCAGATCATAGTGATGCTGAATGTTGCTTTTTTGTTTCAGTTTAGCCGCGGCGCCGCTTAATGCTTTAACAACCGCAGCCGCCTTGCCGGCCAGGCCGCAGAAGGCGCCGTCCTTGTTTAATTCCACCGCCTTGAATATAACATCCAGATCCCCTTCAAAATCAACAATTTCATCCATGTACGCTTCACCGAAAGAGAGTACCGGATCTTCCAGATTAAAGGTCAGCGGCAATGGCTTTTTAAAAATCACCTTAACCGCGGGCTGCTCATCACCATAATTCGCTTGTTCCCCGTCCCAGTAGACCACTGCGAAACTAACGCTCTTAACACTTGCAAAAAATGATTTCAGCAGCTGCTTGCGCATCCATGCTCGCCTCCGTCAGGCAGAATCAACAGTACTTGTTTATATCATATTGCGCCGTATATATTTATGTCAAGTAAGGCAATTTTTGCCGCCGTCATTTGTTACTGGTCAGACTCTGTGTTTGTTAGTACCCGTAGCCCAGGCCCGTAAAGTTATTAACCGTAAGCGATTTCTCGAAGAGTATGAGCGCACGGTTTACTCGAGGTTCGAAGTTCGAGGTTCGAGGTTCGAGACTATGCGGTGTTTGTTGATACCCATAGCCCAGGCACGCAAACCCGTTAACCGTAAGCGATTTCTCGGAGAGTATGAGCGCACGGTTAACGGGTTTGCGTGCCGGCTCGATGCTGAACAGTAACGTGTGACCAGTAACCATCATTTAAGCAGCTCAATCTGTTGCAGTAAGGTCCCCTCGTCAATAGCGCCTTGCAGCTCTTTTACAATATTGCCGTCCCGGTCAATGAAAATCGTCGTCGGTATCGCGCCCACGGCATACTGCGTAGCGGCGTCCTGTTTGGTATCAAAATAAACCGGGAATGAGAAATCCTGTTCCTTTATGAACCGCATACCGCTTTCTTTTGTTTCCCGCCGGCCGTCCGTAAGGTCCACCATCACAAAGGTAACCTGCGACCCAACCGATCCATAGACCTTGTTGAATTCAGGCATTTCACCCCGGCAGGGCGGACACCAACTGGCCCAAAAATTCAACACCATTGGTTTGCCAAACAGCTTCGACAAGCTCACGTTCTTGCCATTGACATCCACAACCGTAAAATCAGGCGCTTTTTTCCGGCCATTTTCTACCTGCCCGCTATTTTGCTTCGCCGGATTGTCATTTTGCGGCGCTGCTTCACCGCCCAGTCGATGATAGGCAAAAGCGCCCACGATGA
The DNA here is from genome assembly GCA_009781965.1 of Bacillota bacterium. Lineage (GTDB taxonomy): Bacteria > Bacillota > Desulfotomaculia > Desulfotomaculales > Desulfallaceae > BRH-c8a. The sequence continues at coordinate 6,726 of WQUS01000328.1, forward strand.
TCAACAGGACCAATACTGTGATTAAGGTTAATGTTCTCGTATTTTTGGCCATAACATCCTCCCCCAAAAGTTAATCTAAAAAGTTAATCTAAAAAGTTAATAATGAAAGAAAATACCCCACGTAGCCGGTCGCCATCAAGAGACCAACGATAATCAGCAATCCGCCCGATATATAATTGATGATCTGATAATTTCTTTTGATAAAATCAAAGGTGTCTTTAAGCTGGTCAATCAACAACGCGCTGAGGAAAAAGGGGATCCCCAAACCCAAGGAAAAGGTCAACAGCATGGCAATGCCTTTCAGCAATGAACCGCCCAAGGAAGCTATCAACAAAGCAGAACCCAAAAACGCGCCCACGCAAGGCGTCCAGCTGATGGAAAAAGCCATCCCGAACAGCAGAGCGGGAAAAAAACCTAAGGTTTTGACAGCCGCACCTCTGTTGCTGATCCGGTTTAGCAAGCCAATCTTAAGCAGTCCGATAAAATTCAGACCAAACACAATCATAATCAGACCGGCCACAATATTGACAACCTCTTTGTAGCGGATCAGCAACCCGCCCACTGTCCCAGCCAAAGCGCCCATCGTAACAAAAACAATGGTAAAACCTAACACAAAGGCAGAAGCATTGAGCATGGTCTTCCTTTTATCCGTTTCGCCGGCCGCAAAATATGAGATATAGATTGGCAGCATCGGCAACAGACAAGGCGATATGAAGGTGATAATCCCTTCCAGAAACAACAAAACATACTGCATAAGATCACCCTTAAATATGGGCCGCCAACAGAATTATTGATGGGCAAAATATTATTGTTTGGTGGCTTTAATCAGTTGTCTGCCGCCGACCTCCTGCCAGGGAGCAACGGTAAAACCGGCGTCGGCCAGCCAGGTTTGATATTGCTCATAGGTCCAGGTGCCGCCGGAAACAGTATTCACCAGCATATTAACCCCAAATATGGCCGGCCAGACACCGGCGCCACGGATCATATCATTAATTACAACCTGTCCGCCCGGCCGCAGCACTTGGGCCGCCGCCAAAAACAAAGCCCGGTTCTCCGGTTCGCCATAAATATGGCAGACATTGCCCAAGTAAACCAGATCATAAGGCCCGGGCGGCAGGCCTTGGGTAAAATCACCGGCAATCATCTCAATGGGCAAAGTCTGATCCAGCTCCGGCCGCATCATGTCAATGACCTCGGGCAAGTCCAGTACGGTAATCCTGGCCTGCCCGGCTGCAAAAGCTTTGGCGTAAGTAAGAGGACCGCCGCCCACATCCAGCACTTTAGGGTGCGGGGGCAAGTCTTGCAAACAATACCCGGCAATCTGGGCCGCTGATTTTTGCGCCCCTCTGGTCATGGCTTTAATAAAGTGCGTATTGCGCTCGGCGCTGCTGTCCCGGGAAGCCGGCTTACCGGTTTTCAACACCTCCGGCAATTGGATCCAGGACTTAATTAAGTTATACGCATGCATAAAAGCAAAACCGGTATATTGTTCATCGTCAGCCTGGTAAAAAATCTTTTCCGCTGCCGGGGAAAGCTTAAGCAGTTCACCTTCGTAAACCAGATATTGCAAAGAGAGCAACGCTTCGACAATCACCCACAGGGCTCTGGAATCGACTTGCATCCTGGCGGTTAATTCCTGTAAGGTGCAGGGAGCCTTGTGCAGCTGCGCGAATAGACCTGTTTGTGTTGCCGCGCCAACAATTAAAAATTCCTGGGGCACTTGAAATGAACTTGTATTGGGCATGGCGCCTTTCCTCCCCTGCCGGTTTTATACTCTATCATTACACTACCAATAATCATTTACTCAACAGCATCTGCTTGTCCAGCCAGACTTTTAAGGACGCGGGTTTTTGGGCACTTTGAGCTTTTGGTCCAGCTGCAATATGGACTTGTCGGTTAAACCGTTCAGCTCGGCAATTTGAGACGCATAACTGGCGGTGCCAAATAAATAGACGGAAATCCCGTTCAAAGTGTCGCCGGCCTTGACGGTATATTCGTCATAACCGCCACCGGCCGAAGGCTTTGGCTGGGGTTTGCCGGTGGTGGCGCCGGCAGTGTTCGGTTTGGGGTTCGTACTCGGTTTGGGGTTGGCGCCCTGAGGCAGGTTGCCATTTTGCTCGATAGTGTCTTGTAAAATGGTAATTCTCCCTTTTAAATTTTCCGCCTCCACGGCCAGCTTTTTATTCTCAATTTCCAGAAAAGCTTTTTCATTGTTGGCGTACCAGACGCCAACCAATGAAATAACCGCAATGACAACTGCCAGCAAGGTCAGCATCCGCCAGCGGAAGATTTCTTTTTTGGCCGGATTCTCCTCATGAGGTTGATCAATTATTCTGTCTGCTCTGCGCCTGGGCATATGTTCATACCTTTCTTTAATCTGCTAATTTAAATATTATAGCATAGGAAGCGCAGGAATACCATTGCATAAAGACAGGTGAAGATATGGGTAAAAACTATTGGTTACTGGTTACTGGTAACAAGTTACTGTTCAGCATCGAGCCGGCCCGTAAAGTTATTAACCGTGCGCTCATACTCTTCGAGAAATCGCTTACGGTTAATAACTTTACGGGCCTGGGCTAC
>WQUS01000329.1 GCA_009781965.1 Bacillota bacterium
ATTTATTGATCCTTGCCGCAGAGTTTGCCGGGCGGCGGAAAAAATTCGATGCCAGTAAGGGGATAAGACTTTGGTGGTTCAGGAAACACTTAGGCCGGTTTTAAAAATATCTTTAATCGTACTTGTTTGCGTGGGTTTATTAACGCCTTACATCTACTTTGAAAACAACTTTCCCTACATTGCCCGGGTCAATCTTACTTCCGGAAAAATACCGCCCGGGTCGGCCTTAACGATCCTGCAAATTACTGATTTTCACAACTGGCGCCCCGACGACCGGCATGAGAAACTGCTTGACCAAATTAGAGCGCTGCGACCGGATGTAATCGTGATTACAGGCGACCTGGTTGATCGCAAAACAGCTGATTTTACCAATGCCTGGTATTTTGCTAAAGAACTGGTCAAAATAAACCCGCATACTTATTTTGTTTACGGCAACCACGAATGGGCCAATAAAAGGCTTAAAATATTTGCCATCGGATTAAAGGACTGCGGCGTAATCATTTTAAACAATGAACATGCGGTGTACTCCCTGGGACAACTGACCGTCAACATCTGCGGCGTAAACGACCCGGTCACCTGGCGCGCCAACCCGGATAAAGCAACCGCGGGAATCAATCCGGATTTGTTCACGGTCCTTTTGGCTCACGCCCCCTCCGTTATTAAACGACCGGCGGTTGGCCGGGCCGATCTGGTGCTGTGCGGTCATACCCACGGCGGCCAGATCCGGTTGCCTTTGATTGGCGCCGTTTGGGCTTCCAACCAAGGTCTTTTCCCCGCCTACGATAAAGGCGTTTATCAAATTGCCCCCCATACAACCCTCTATGTTGACAGTGGTCTGGGTACCGGTGTACTGCCGATCAGATTTTTAGACCGCAGTCAAATCAGCCTGCTTACCGTAACCCACAAGCAGTAATACTCTTGTTACTGTTCAACAAACACGCGAAAGTTCCATTAATTCGGGACAAAGAAAAGGATTTGTGATTTTTCTGTCGAACTGTTCCCTTTATCGTCTTAACTATTTATCGCCTTAACTTTAGAACATTTGAAGGTGCTTATTAATGATTCAACTATATAATGTTTCCAAAAAATATGATAACGGCGTTAAAGCGCTTAACGACGTGACTTTGCACATTCATAAAGGCGAATTTGTTTTTCTGGTCGGCCCCAGCGGCGCCGGGAAATCCACTTTGACCAAGCTGATTTGCTGTGAGGAGTTGCCCAGCCGCGGTCAGATAGTGGTTAACGGCCGCAGTCTGGCCAGGTTGAGAAAGCGTGAAATTCCTTATTTGCGCCGGAAAATCGGCCTGGTTTTTCAGGATTTCCGCCTGATTACCAATAAAACGGTTTTTGAAAATGTGGCTTTTGCCCTGGAGATAACCGGCGCTTCCGGTAAGGCCATCAGACGATCGGTGCCGGCGGTGCTGCAAATGGTGGGCCTGGATAAAAAAGCCGGGATGTTTCCCGGCCAGCTATCGGGCGGCGAGCAGCAGCGCACTTGCGTGGCCAGGGCGATTGTGAATAACCCCCTGGTGCTCCTGGCCGACGAGCCAACCGGCAACCTGGATCCCGAAACCTCATGGGAATTAATGAATCTGTTTCTTAACATCAACCGCCAGGGAACAACAATCGTTATGGCTACCCACGCCTGGGACATTGTGGACGAGATGAAGAAACGCGTGGTGGCTTTAAGCGGCGGCGTAATTACCCGGGATGAGGAAGGCGGGGCTTACAGTAATGAGTCTTAACACCCTGAAATATTACCTGCGTGAAGCCTGGACTTCCTTGCTGCGCAACAGCTGGCTGTCTGTGGCGTCGATGGGTACGATTATTATTTCCCTGCTTATATTGGGCAGTTCCCTGTTGCTGATGCTTAATGTAAGTTATCTTACCTCCACGGTGGAGTCCAGTCTGGAGATTACCGTTTTCCTGAATGACGGTCTGCAGCAGGACCAAATGAATCGCTTAGAGGAGGAAATTAAATTTATTCCCGGCGTGACATCGGTGCAATTTGTATCCCGGACCCAAGCCCTGGAGGAACTGCGCAGCGGCTTTGGCGAACGGGCGGATATTTTGAGCGGGCTGGATAAGGATAATCCCTTGCCCGATTCCTTTCGGGTAAAGACCAGGGAGGCGGAACAGGTGCCGGCCGCGGCGCAGCAACTGAGCGCTATTTCCGGCGTGGAACAGGTGCGTTACGGTCAGGGCGTGGTGGAAAAACTGTTGGCTTTAACACACTGGGTGCGTCTTTGGGGTTCCATTACGATCATCTTATTGGCTCTGGCGGCCATATTCCTGATTTCCACCTCCATTCGGATGTCGTTGTATGCCAGACGGCGGGAAATTGCCATTATGAAAATGCTTGGCGCCACTAATTTCTTTGTAAGGATGCCCTTTATGCTGGAAGGAATGCTGTTGGGCCTGGTGGGCGCTTTGGTGGCGGCGCTGGTCATTAATTTCGGTTATCTGTCCTTGCTGAGCAAGGTGATTGTTACTTTGCCATTCATTCAAATGATTACCGATCCGGTGATCCTTTACCGGGTGTTGGGCGGCATGTTGGGCTTGGGCTTTATTATTGGCGCTCTGGGCAGCGCTATCTCTCTGCACCGTTTTTTGCGGGTTTAGGAACCATTTTTTAACGGAGGGATTGTCTTGCGTTTCGGCTGGCAAAAGAAAATAGCGCTGGTGTTAGTGGCGGCCTTTGCGTTCAGCAGTGTGGGCCTGTCCTTCCTGGACGCTGCTTATGGAGCTAGTTTGAAGGATAATTTAAAACAGGTGCAGCAGAGGCTGCAGCAAGCCAGACAACAGGCCAACGCCAAGAAGCAGGAGGTTAATTCCTACGCCCAGCAAGTGGCGGCGATGGATCGGGATATTAACCAAAAAGAACAGGCCCTGAGCGGCCTGCGCAACCGTCTTAGTCTGGCCCAGACCGAATTAAACAAGAACCAGCGGGAGCTGGAACAAGCCCAGGCCGAATTGGCCCAAAGCACCACCGAATTGAACCAGCGGGTCCGGGGTATGTATGAGAATGGCAACATCAGTTATCTGGAAGTGTTGCTGAATTCCACTGATTTCGGTGACTTTTTGAACCGCTATGAAATGCTCAAGCGGGTGGTGGCCAGGGATGCCGGCGTGGTGGATAAAGTAGCCGCGCAAAAGGCTGCTTTGGCCAATAAACAACAGGCTTTGACCCAAAAAAAGAACCAGATTGCCTCACTGGTACAGCAACAAGAGGCGGCCAGGCGGGAGCTGGTTTCCCAGAGCGCGGCCAAACGCAGCCTGCTGGCTCAGAGCAGCGGCGATTTAAGTAAGCGTCAGGCTGAGGTGCGCCGGCTGGAGCAGCAGGAGGAGGCAATTATCCGCAGTATTGCCAGCCAGAACAGCGGCGGCCAGCCGGCGGCCAGCGGG
>WQUS01000330.1 GCA_009781965.1 Bacillota bacterium
GCGAACAGAGAATACAAGGATAGCGTATTCACCAAGCTGTTCGGCGAACCGGACAAAATGATTGAGCTTTACAACGCGCTAAGCGGGAGCAACCTGTCGCAGGATACACCAATTGAGATTGCGACCCTGACCAAAGCGCTTTTCATGGAACGCCTGAACGACTTGGCCTTTATCATAGACGGCAAACTGGTGATCCTGATTGAGCATCAGTCAACAGTAAATGAAAATATGCCTTTACGCCTGTTGTTGTACATCGCCCGGATTTACGAGCATATTATTGAAAATAAATCAATTTACCGCAGCAGACTGATCAAACTGCCCCGTCCGCTATTCTACGTGTTATACAACGGGACAGCAAACTTTCCTGATACGAAAACACTACGTTTGTCAGACTCGTTCATAGAGCACCCTGAAACTTTGCATAGGATAAACAACGGTTGGCCACTGGAAGTAACGGTCAAAGTGTACAATGTTAACTCAGAGCATAATAAAAGTATTGTCAAAAGAAGCGAGAACCTACACGGTTATGTTCAATTCGTTGCTAAAGTACGCGAATATCTAGACAATGGCCTTAGCTTAAGCGAAGCAATTGAGGCTGCAATTGAGTATTGTATCAGCCATGGGATACTGGCTGAGTTTCTTGTCAAGAACTCCAAGGAGGTGCGCAATATGCTGTTTACTGAATTCGATCTGGAAACCGCAAAAGAGGTTTGGCGGGAAGAAGCTTTAGAAGAAGGCCTTGAAAAAGGCTTGGAAAAAGGCTTGGAAAAAGGCAGAGAAGAAAAAGCTATAGATATTGCCATAAAGCTTCTGGCCCGAGGTATTTCGCCGGAACTAATTGCCGAAGCTACAGAATTGTCAATTGAGCAAATAGTAGCTCTTCAGCGTACAATGACCTCAAACGAATAACAAATATGCTTCGCCGGCTGATTGGCTGGCGATATTTCTGCTGCTATGTTGGTACACATTCGGATATCTTTAGCAGCAGTGGAAACAACGCCCAGTCCATCCCCGGCGCTCACTTCTACCGGCCCAGCATAAAGGCAAACAACGCGGCTATTTCGTCGCCAAGTCTGGTGCGTTTGGGCCGGCGGGTAAAAGCAAACTTAAGCCGGGCCATAAAATGACCCTCACATTTGATTAACGCCGCAACGTAAGCGGCCTGCCCGGCAGTCAAGCGGTTGTAGTAAATCCGGTCAAACTCACGGGCCTGGGTCAAGCGTGACGATTTTGCCGGCGGTCTCAGCAGCCGCCGTATACGAGAAAATAACGCGCCAACACCAATTTGCATGCCAATCTGGTTCGATGCATGCTGACGGTACAGGATCATTGGCGCCTGGTCATAAAAAACCTGACCAAAAGCTGCGGCTACGATATACAGCCACCAATCATGCATCACTATTGCATCTGCTTCCGGCAGCACAGCCAGCAAATCAAGCAGGGCGCGGTTAAATACACAGGTACAACCGGTGGCGCAATTATTAAAAAAAGAGCCTTCATAACTTGGAAGATCAGAAAAAGAGTACGTCCCAATGGGCCGTAACGCTTCATCAACAAGGTTCAGGGCGGAACAATATAAAGCAGGCCCGTTAACCGTACTTAGCGCATCAGCCGCACGCAACAGTTTTCCGGGCAACCAGAGATCATCCTGATCGGCAAAGGCAATCAAATCAGGTTTGCGACGATAAGCCTCGGCAAGTAAGGCCAGATAACTCCCTTTAGCCCCGAGATTCTCGCCCCACAGCACCTCCACCCGGCCATCATTCATTTGTTCAATGATTTGCCTAGTATCATCTTGGGAACCGTCGTCACGGATCAGGACACTAAGTTGACAGTTATACTCTTGCGATAATATTGAAGTAAGCTGCTCAGGCAGGTACCTGGCGCCGTTCCAGGTGGAAAGTAAAATTAAAAGTTTCATAATCTCTTTGTCAATCCCAGCACCATTTTTCCTTCAGTATTTCATTTGTTCCGTTTAAATAACGGCATCTATCTTTCAGTATAGCAGCTTTTGCCCAATTTTTACAGGGACACGTCACTGGTTGTCTTTGATTTTGGATTTTGGACAACAGGATAAGGTTCAATCTTCTTGGGCACGGCGGCAGTGGATTTTAGAGTTTGACACACCATGCCGCCAATGGTATATTGAAATAAATGGGGAGTTATTAAAGATAAATCAATTTACCGCAGCAGACTGATCAAACTTCCCCGTCCGCTATTCTACGTGTTATACAACGGGACAGCAAACTTTCCTGATACGAAAACACTACGTTTGTCAGACTCGTTTATATTGTATCAGCCACGGGATACTGGCTGAGTTTCTTGACAAGAACTCTCGGGAGGTGCGCAATATGCTGTTCACTGAATTCGATCTGGAAACCGCAAAAGAGGTTTGGCGCGAAGAAGCTTTAGAAGAAGGTCTCGAAAAAGGTAGAGAAGAAGGCTTGGAAAAAGGCAGAGAAGAAAAAGCTATTGATATTGCCAGAAAGCTATTGGCCGAAGGTATTTCGCCGAAGCAGATTGCCAGAGTTACTGAGCTGCCAATTGAGCAAATAATTGCCATCCAGCGTACGATAACCGATAAAGGCTAACAAATATGCTGCGCCAGCTGATTGGCCAGCTTAATGTGTTATTAATATTAGCCTATTCTCGGACGCAAGTCAACGGAAAACCACAGCTAGTAATACCGAGAATTAGTATTCTCGGTATTACTAGCTGCTTTACTTGTATGATTTCCTGTTTTATGTTTTTATTGAATTTTTTACTCAGAGGCCAAATTATCTGGTATTTTCCGGCCAGCAACGATACGTGTTGGCATTTTAATTTGGCCAATAGGTGAAATCTCAAAATTCTTGGGAAATCATGTCGATTAATTCTTGTATTGTATATGTCTTTCCATTTTGCATACTTTTATAGAAATTAGGATTATATTTAAACGGAATAGCATATTCTTCCTGATTGCCTTTTGTAAAATAAACTATTTCCATACCATAGTCATACAATGAAACAAGTTTAACATTTTGTATATCACTTATTCCTGTTGAATCTAACAGATTGCTTAATTTTGTTTCGTCCGAAAAAATTTCAATTGCCTCTAAAGGCAGATATTGTCCAATAATTGAGATCTTGTATTTGTCCTTATTCTTGGTGGCATATTTCAGCATGTCATCTTTTGTTTGCTTATCTGCATCTTCTACAAGAACAAAGTTTTCTACACCGCCATTTTCGCTGGCGTATTTTTTCATTTCATTCTTCGCTTTTTGATCATTCGCTTCGACGAACAGCAAGCGCTCAGGACCTTTTATTTTACGCATTTCAACCGCTGAAATTATTGAGTTATCACTTGCCAACACAGGCATATTTAAAGAATAATCCTGTGATATTACCTTGCCAAAATTTTGTT
>WQUS01000331.1 GCA_009781965.1 Bacillota bacterium
CATCGAGCCGGCCCGTAAAGTTATTAACCGTGCGCTCATACTCTTCGAGAAATCGCTTACGGTTAATAACTTTACGGGCCTGGGCTATGAGTACTAACAAGCACAGGGTCTGACCAGTAACCCGGGATAGCTTTTCTGCGCATGAAATTCTTGCCCTGCTTGAAGAATGGCCGCCGGGATGGTACAATAAGCTATAGGGTTTGATTGCTGGCAAGGGCGGAACCGGACTTTATGCGGCTGGTTCGTCTTGGCGCCACAATAAGTTTTTTATTAACAAGTTTATATTTTGGCCGTACTAAACGGGGAGGTAGCGGTGCCCTGTACCCGCAATCCGCTATAGCGGGGTTGAATTCCTGCCCGAGGGTTTGGTTTGTGGGGTCAGCCCCCTGTAAGGAGCGTTGAAGGCTGGGTCTTGCGCGACGGAGCCTTTTGAACCGTGTCAGGTCCTGACGGAAGCAGCACTAAGGAAGATACTCCGGGTGCCGCAAGGGCGCCTGGTCCGAGCCACCTGCAGGGGTAACGTCCGGAAGCCATTATTCGAAGGCGGGTGTGCGGCCAGCAAAATTATAAATGGGACCCGCAAAGGAGCCCAAAAGCTTTTTGGGTAGGTTTGGATAGGCTGGAGCCGGTTAAATACGGCTCTTTTCTGTATTCGGGCCGGCCACCGGCAGCAATGGTTAGTCAGGATAATACGTTTATCCTGGCAGGGAAAGGCGGCCAAACAGCGAAAATTTCATGTATCAGGTTAGAAATAGTTACTGTTCAGCATTGAGCTGGCACGCAAAACTATTAACCGCGCGCTCATGCTCTTTCGAGAAATCGCTTACGGTTAATAATTTTGCGTGCCGTATTCACTATGAGTACTAACAAGCACAGGGTCTGACAAGTAACTAAAAATATCAGGTTAAAATGCCTTTCCGGTGGGATACGGTTTTAAAGGGGGCTTAGACATGGGTTACCTGGCTCTGTACCGGCAATGGCGGCCGCAGTTAATGAGCGAAATAGTGGGGCAGGAACATATTACCGTTACCTTGCGCAATGCCGTCAAGGCGGACAAGGTAAGCCACGCCTATCTTTTTTGCGGCCCCCGGGGCACCGGTAAAACAAGTACCGCCAAGGTGCTGGCCCGGGCGATCAACTGCCCGGAACAGCAGGACGGCGAGCCGTGCAACCGCTGCCGGATCTGCTTGGATATTGCGGCCGGTTCGACCATGGATGTGATCGAAATCGACGCTGCTTCCAACCGGGGCATTGACGAAATACGGGAACTGAAGGAGAATATTAATTATTTCCCGACATTGGCCAGTAAACGGGTATATATTGTTGATGAGGTGCACATGCTCACCAACGAGGCCTTCAACGCTCTGCTGAAAACCCTGGAGGAGCCGCCAAGCCATGTTGTTTTTGTGCTGGCGACCACGGAACCGCACAAAGTGCCGTTAACTATTTTGTCCCGCTGCCAGCGTTTTGACTTCCGGCCCATCGGAGCGGGAGTAATGGCCAAGCAGCTGGAGCGGGTGGCTCAAGAAGGCGGCTTTATCATTGAAGAGGGGGCCGTGCGGGCGATCACCAGAGCTGCCGGCGGCAGTTTGCGGGATGCCCTGAGCGTGTTGGATCAGGCCCTGCTGCTGGGTGATGGAACGGTAACGGCGGAAACTGTGTCCGGTATTCTGGGCACGGTGCGGGAGGAGGCGCTGCGCGGTTTGCTGGCCGCGCTGGCCCGTAAAGATATCCCGGCCGTTTTAGCGTTGGTGGATGAAATTGTCTCTGAAGGACAGGAGCTGCAACTTTTGGTCGGGGCCCTGGCGGAACGTTTGCGGGGACTGCTGATCGCCATGCTGGCCCCGGACGGCGCCTCCGCTGACGCTGCTTATGCTGACGCCGCTTACGCTGCTGAAGCTATTGAATCGGCTGATGACCATGAGCTTAGCGGACTTTTTGATCGGGATTCTTTGCTGCGGGGCGTCGATTTGCTGTTGGAAGCCGAGCAGGTCATGCGCCGCAGTACGCACCCCCGGGTGGTGCTGGAGGTAGCTTTGGTGCGGTTCATTGACGGCGGCGGGAATCCGTCCACCGCCGAACTGCTGATTCGGATTGAGCGGCTGGAAAAGGCCCTCGGTGGGGATGGCGTTCCTTCTGTTGCGGCTTCCGGGAGCGCATCCGTAAAGGCGAAGGCTGCTGATGTCCGGCCGGTGGCGGGCGTTTTTGGCTTGCCGGAGGGCGCCGCTGTAAAGCCGGAGGACGCCGCTATAAAAAGGAAGGCTGCGCCGGCGATTCCCGCCGCCGGGGCTAAGGTTCCCGAGCCTCCGGCTGACGCTAAACAACCGCCCCAAGTACTTACGCCGGCCGGGGAAAGCTTTGCCGCGCCTTCGGCCGCTGTCGAACAGCCATCCCTGGTATCCACAGCGGTTGAAGATACGGTTCCCGCATCGCCGGCCACTGGCAAACAGGCAATCCCGCCCCCCACGCCGGCCGGGCCGGTTGGCCGGGCGGCTATGGCCGCTGCGGCGTCTGAAGCGGCGGCCGCCCAAGAGCCGTTTGAACAAGAGGTTGCGGAACAGGAACCGGCTGCCATAGCCGGCGCGGAACTCTTTGGCCTTGAGCAGATCAGAAAATGTTGGCCGGATATCATGCGGGAGATTAAACGGATTGACCATGTGGTCTATACATACTTATCTTTGGTTTGGCCGGCGGAGGTAAATGACGGTTGCCTGGTGCTGGGGGTGCCGGCCGGTGATCTATTCGTCATGCAGATGGCCGGAGACGAGGCCAGCCGGAAACTGTTGGCCGGGACGCTGCATTCTTTCAGCCGGACTGACTGGTCTGTGCGCTGCAGTTATTATGACGCGCCGCCGCCGGATTGGGATAGCGGGCAGGCGGCTTTAGAGCCCGAGGAAGCGATCAGTCTTTTTAAGGGTCAGGAAGTAACCACGCCGGAGGAACCGGATTAAATTTGAGGAGGTCAAATAAATGGGCGGAAACATGGCTAAAATGATGAAACAGGTACAAAAAATGCAAGCCGACATGGCCAAATTGCAGGAGGAGCTGGCCGAACGCACGGTGGAAAGCACTGCCGGGGGAGGCGCGGTGAAAGCGGTAGCCAACGGGCGGCAGGAAGTGGTGGCCTTGGAAATTAAACCGGAAGCGGTAGATCCCGAAGATGTGGAAATGCTCCAGGATCTGGTGCTGACCGCCATAAACGACGCGCTGAAAAAATCTCAGGAGATGATGGCGACTGAGATGGGTAAATTGACCGGGGGGATGAATATACCCGGCTTGTTTTAATTGGCTGTTACTGTTCACGCGTTACTGCTTTCGCATCGAGCGGCACGCAAAACCGTTAACCGTGCGCTCATGCTCTCCGAGAAATCGCTTACGGTTAACGGTTTTGCGTGC
>WQUS01000332.1 GCA_009781965.1 Bacillota bacterium
ACACGTTACTGCTTTCGCATCAAGCCGGCCCGTAAAGTTATTAACCGTGCGCTCATACTCTTCGAGAAATCGCTTACGGTTAATAACTTTACGGGCCTGGACTACGGGTACTAACAAACACATGGGCTGACCAGTAACGCGTTACTGCTCAGCATCGAGCCGGCACGCAAGACCGTTAACCGTGCGCTCATGCTCTTGCGAGAAATCGCTTACGGTTAACGGTCTTGCGTGCCGTATTCACTTTGAGGATCAACAAACACAACATAGTATCGAACCTCGAACTTCGAACCTCGAGTTAACCGTGCGTTCATGCTCTTCGAGAAATCGCATACGGTTGATAGTTTTGCGTGCCTGGGCTTTGAGTACCAATGAACACTTTGATCTTACGGTTACCCGGTCAGCGCCCGGTCCAATACTTTGTGGATTTCCTGCAGCACTGAGGCGCTTTTGACATCCTGTTGCGCCAGCAGCGGCACTTGCAATACTTCCTTATCTCCCCTGGTGACAACAAATTCCCCCAGCTGTTGTCCTTTTTTAACCGGCGCCTCCACATTATCGGGCAATACCGTCCGGCCCGAGTATTCGTCTTTTTTCCCTTTGGGCACGGCCATGGCAATATTGGAGCTGGCAATTACGCCAACCTGGTCCATGACGCCTTTGTCGATTTTGACGGTAGCTGTTTTAAGCTCTTGAGGAGCGAAAGTAACCGCTTCGTAGTGGGAAAAACCGTAATTATAGATCTTGATCGATTCACGAAAATGGCTTCTTGTTTCGGGAGTGCCAAGGACGACGGTAATCAGGCGCAAACCGTCCCTTTCCGCAGAGGAAGCCAAACAGTATTTTGCTTCTTCTGTCCAGCCGGTTTTGCCGGCGTCGACTCCCCGGTACCATTTAAGCAGTTTGTTGGTATTCCAAAGCACGAAATCGCCGCCGCGCAAATCATATCTGTAAATAGACGAATACTCCCTAAATGCCGGGTATTTCAGCGCCTCCCGGAGGATGACCGCCATGTCATAGGCCGAGGTGTAATGTGGTTCTTTACTGGGCAGGCCGTTGCAGTTGGCAAATCTGGTATGCTTGAGGCCCAGTTCTTCGGCGCGTTTGTTCATCAGTTTCACAAAGGCTTCCTCCGAGCCGGCTATGTGCTCCGCCACCGCCACGCTGGCATCGTTGGCTGAGCCCACGGCGATGGAAATAAGCATCTCTTTCATGCTCATTGCTTCACCCGGCTCCAAAAATACTTGTGACCCGCCCATTTTAGCGGCGTTATCCGAAACGGTAACCTGATCCTGCAACCTGATTTGACCTTTGGCCAGCGCCTCATTAGCGATCAGTTGAGTCATCACTTTGGTTACGCTGGCCATGGGTAATTCCTTGTCCGGTTCTTTGGACCACAGCACCGCGCCGGTGCCGGCGTCCATAAGCACCGCCGAGGCGGCGGTAGTTTCCAGCCCCACCGTATTTGTCTTTGTCTCGGCAGCGGCCGATAATATTCCCGCGGGTGATAAACACAGTGACAATCCCACTAAGATAGCCAATATGTATCGCATCCTTAATTCCCCCCTGTTTAATCATGCTTAAAATATTGCTTAAAATATTATGTGGCATAAGAAAAAAACTTATTCTCCAAACATCTTCCGGCGGGGTTATTGTCAAGTCTTTTAAAAAAATAACGACCCGCCGGACGGCGGGTCAGGAATAAAAAACACTTAATTTACCATGGCAATTAAACAAGTTATGGCGATTAAACAAGGACGATTAAGTATTTTCATTCTACTGTTTCCAAAATTAGCGGGACCGGCTCCGGCGGCGTATCGCTGATGGTAAAGGCGCCGGTTATAGCCGCCGTGGCGTCGGCCAGCGTCTCCGCCCGGTTGGTATGTAAAATGGCCAGAGGTTCCCCTGCTTGGACAAGTTCCCCGGGCTTCTTTTTCAATTCCAGACCGGCGGCGTGGTCTATCCCCTGGTCCTTGGTCATCCGGCCGGCGCCCAGCAGCATAGCTCCGCGGCCCATCTGCATGGCGTCGATAGCAAATACATAGCCGGAACGGGACGACAAAACCTCTTGTTTGATGCCGGCCTCCGGTAACCGGTCCGGATTGTCGACCACTGCCGGATCCCCTCCCTGGGCTTGCACCAGATCTTTGAATTTCCGCAGCGCCTCGCCGTTTTGCAATATTGTTTCCAGTCTGCTCCGGGCGGCGGTATATGAGCTTGCCACTTTGCCCAACACCAACATGTGCGCACCCAAGGTCAGACATAATTCCTTCAGATCCTCAGGGCCTTCTTCCCGCAAGGTAGCCAGCGCTTCGCGCACTTCCAGGGCATTGCCGATGAAATGGCCCAGGGGGCGACTCATATCGGTTACTACGGCCAGCATTTCCCGGCCTACCTGGCGGCCGATATCCACCATAGCTTTGGCCAGCGTCAAGGCTTCCGGGCTGGTTTTCATGAAGGCGCCGCTGCCGCATTTAACGTCCAGCAGAATAGCGTTGGCGCCGGAAGCAATTTTTTTAGCGGTCACGCTGGAGGCGATGAGCGGGATACTGTCTACGGTGGCGGTGACGTCTCTGAGGGCGTAAAGTTTTTTGTCGGCCGGAGCCAGGGCGCCGGTTTGGGCCATCAGGGCAAAACTGATCTCCTTGACCTGGCGTATAAAATCGTCCGGCGCCAGAGCGGTATTGAAGCCAGGGATGGACTCCAGCTTATCAATAGTGCCGCCGGTGTAGCCCAAACCGCGGCCGCTCATTTTAGCCACCGGCACTCCGGCGGCGGCTACCAGCGGGCCCAGAATCAAGGTGGTTTTGTCCCCTACCCCGCCGGTGCTGTGCTTGTCCACTTTAATCCCGGGAATGGCCGACAGATCAATTTGGCTGCCCGAATTGACGATGGCCATGGTTAAGTCGGCCGTTTCCCGGCTGTTCATGCCTTGAAAATAAATGGCCATCAGCAGCGCCGCCGCCTGGTAGTCCGGGATCTCATCCTTGGTGTAGCCGGAGATAAAAAAATCTATTTCCGAGGCTGATAAAACGCCGCCGTTTCTTTTTTTCAGGATTAGGTCATACATATTGACCATTACGCGTCACCGCCCGGAACAATCTCGTTCATGAAACTGACGCCGGTCGGATAGGTCAAACCGAATAAGCCGGCCACTGTGGCGCCCAGATCGCTGAAACTGCTCCGCACCCCCAGATTGACCCCTTGCTTCAGGCCTGGTCCGTAGACCAAAAGGGGTACATATTCCCTGGTATGATCCGTGCCCGGGGTAGTAGGGTCAGTGCCGTGATCGGCGGTGATGATCAACAGGTCATTTGGTCCCAGGGCAGCCATTATTTCCGGCAGCCGCCCGTCAAATTCCTCTAATGCGTTGGCGTAGCCCCGGGAGTCGTTGCG
>WQUS01000333.1 GCA_009781965.1 Bacillota bacterium
ACCAGCTTGTCGGGTAATTATACCCGGATCACCAATAACTTTGGTAATTACGGGGTGATTTACAAAATAACTGTCACCTCCAAAAAACGGGTGGGCGTGATATTTTCTCCCCGGGGCGGCGTATTTGCCGGGGCCGGTAAATGGGACAGTCAAGCTTTTTACCTGCCTAACCAGGGCATCTTGAAGCCGCAGACCGAGTTTGCTTTAATTGGCATCCTGGAGCCGAATAAACAGAAAACCCTTGAATTTATCCCGCCGGCCGGTTCTTATTTGCCGATTAATATAATATTTTATCCTTTTTAATGTTGTCGCTAAGGTCAAGCCGATTAGGCAAAAGGGAGTGAATGGAGCGTGCGCAAACAAATGATGCCGGGGCGCCGGTTGGTTATGCGGTTGGTGTTATTGTTAGCCTTGGTTCTGTTTGTATCCTGCGGCGGCACGGCCTGGGCCGCGTTTTCCGATGTGCCGTCCACTCATTGGGCGGCCCGGGTGATTCAAACCATGTCGGACAATGGGGTGGTGATCGGTTATCCGGACGGGACTTTTAAACCCAACAACACGGTTAACCAGGTGGACGCTGTCTGTATGGCGGTGCGGGCGATGGGGTTACAGACTTCTTCGGCGAGCGCTCTGCTCAAGCTTTCCTTTTCTGTGCCCCCTTATGCGGAAAATGAGGTTAAATTGGCGGTACAGCATGGTTTAATTAAAGATACGGATCAGTTCAGTCCCCTGAGCGTCGCCACCAGGGCTTGGGTGGCCAGGCTGATGGTGCGGGCGGTCGGCCAGGAGCCGGCAGTTCAGGAGGAAAAGTTAATGCCCTCCTTTACGGATGCCAATATCATCCCTGATTGGGCTGTGTACTATGTGCGGGTGGCCAAGGATCAGAAGCTGGTGGCCGGCTATGCGGACAACTCCTTTAAACCCAACAACGGAGGGACCAGGGCGGAGATGGTTTCTTTTCTGGCCCGGGGGATGAGTAAACTGGCCGGCGCAGCATCTGCTGGCGGTACAGCATCTGGTGGCGGTACAGCATCGGGTGGCGCCGCCGCCGGTACAACCACCGGTACTGGCACTGGCACAACCGCCGGTGCGGCCGGCCAGCAGACTGCCGGTGCGGCCGGCCAGCAGAATCCCGGCCAGTCAGGTCAGCCTGCGGGTCAGGCCTCAGCTTCAGGCCAGTCCTCGGGCCGGTCTTCAGGTCAGCCTTCGGGTCAGTCTGCAGGTCAGCCCTCGGATCAGCCCTCAAGCCAGTCTGCAGGCCAGCCCTCAGGCACGACAAACGGGCTGATTATGCAAGTTGACCCCAACCGGGGCTCTTTTGTGATTGCCGAGCCGGGCGGCAAAACGAGAACCCTTAAGCTGCCGGGGGGCGCCGCTATTTCCGTAGTGGGGTCCGGCTCCCAGAGCCTAAGTGTTTTGCAGCTGGGCGATACGGTCAATGTTACCCTGGATGCCCAGGGTTATGTCCAGACAATTGAAGTGACCTCCCGGGGCAATACTGCCGGTCCGTCAGGGGTCGTATTTTATCTGGATCAGGATGCCCGGTTGGCTACCTTGCAGTTGGACGACAGCAGCCTGCAGATTTACCGGCTGGCCGGAGCGGTGAATGTTACCGTGCCGGGGATTAATCCGGCTGGGCTAGGCGATATCAACACCGGCGACCGGGTCCGGCTGACAGTAAACGGCGGCCAGGTAATTGCCATCCAGGTGCTGGGGAAGAACTAGTATCTAGTATATTAATCATCGTATCCATAAAAACCGAATGTTGGTGTTTTTTTCAACATCTTCAAGCTCGTGATGGTCTGATGTTACGATGGTTCATGGCGGTATTTAATCAGTTTTTCCGTTGTGAAGGTACTGCCTTTCGCTATGCCGCGAAGCCCGCTTACCTCACATAACGGCTTAAGGATAACGCCGCCGTCGTGCTCTTGTATGGACACCTTAGCCGTACGGAATTTCTCTCTGATTGGCGAAGGAAGCAAATTAGTATCCAATGTGATTTCATTCATTGTAAAGACCACCCCCTTTCTTTAATGCAATTAACAACAAATAACAATTAATAACAATGTACCATAGATCAAAGTGAATTTCCACTATATATGCGGCTATGGTTACTAAATAAGCGTGAAACAAGCGTAATTTTTTTGGTTGACAAACTTTAGCAAAGTAAATAAACTTAACCTAGTTAATCATTAAACTAAAAAACAAACTTTGCACAGACTGCCATGTGCCGGGGAGGATGGTGACGGAAAATTGCAGGAGGAGGTTTTTATCCGGTACTGCGAACAAGCAGACGAGTTGGGACAGCGTTTTTTGCGCTTGATGCATCAGGAACTGGCCGGTGTGCTGGACACGGCGGTAACCGGCAATCAGTTTGTGGTTTTGAAGATTATCAGCAATCGCGGTCAGGCAACCGTATCCGAAGTGGCGGAAGACCTTAGCGTATCTTTAAGCGCCGTTACGGCTTCGGTGGATCGATTGTGCCGGGCCGGCCTGGTGGAACGCCGCCGCTCGGAAAAGGACCGCCGCGTGGTACAGCTGGAATTGACGGCCCAGGGGAAAAAAGTGGTTACTGTCTGCCAGGAGAGCAGAATGCGGGTGCTGCAGCGCTATCTGGGCTGCCTGGAAGAAACCGAATTGTTACATATGATTAACATTCATGAAAAGTTAATTGCCGTACTGCGGCAGGAGGATGAAAAAGACTGGCTTAACTCGGGGAGGTAATGGTCATTAAACAGAAGGCGTTATTTTTATTTGTCAGTTTGCTGTTTGCCGGATTAACCGTGGCCGGTTGCGGTCCCAAACCCACGGTAACGCAACAGCCGGAACAGGCTATCCCGGTGGAAACAGCGACAGTGTCGCAAGGCTCCCTGGCCGATACCACTGTGGCCACCGGTAAACTGGACGCGCTGGAGTCGTCCAACGTAGCGCCCGGCGGCACGGGGGGCAAGGTAGAGAGTATTAACGTCAAGGTGGGTGAGCAAGTCGCTAAAGGCCAGACGTTGATTACCTTGGAGAATACCGCTCTGACGGCGGCCCTGCATCAGGCCGAACAAGGGGTGGCCCAGGCCCAGCAGGGTGTGGTGCAGGCGCAGTCAAACCTGGAGCTCTCCAAAGTTAACTTTGAGCAAGCCCAAGCTAATTACCAGCGGGGCAAGGAACTTTATGACGGCGGGGCAATTTCCCAAGGCGGGGTTGGCGGGTTTGAAACAGCTTATCAACTGCCTTATGATCAGGCTAAAATAGACTATGAAAATGTGAAACCGGCCGGCCTGGCGTCTGCTCAAGCCGCGCTGGGGACGGCCCAGGCGGGGTTGGAAAGCGCCCGGGCTAATTATGACCACGCTTTTATCAAATCCCCCATCAGCGGGGTGGTTACC
>WQUS01000334.1 GCA_009781965.1 Bacillota bacterium
AAAGTTATTAACCGTAAGCGATTTCTCGAAGAGTATGAGCGCACGGTTAATAACTTTACGGGCCGGCTTGATGCTGAGCAGTAACGTGTGACCAGTAACAGTGGATCATACGCTATGTAAACCATTGTGCATACATCTTTTTAAGAAACTGTGGGGTAATTGGATAACCGGAACTTTCGCCGATAATGGAATCTATTCCGCAATAGGGGCAAAGTGCGGTACCAGAAATATCTTTCACCCATTCTTTAATTTCCTTGGGACTAAATATAGCCTGGCAATAGAAGCAACCACATATGTAACCCTTGTCGGCCGCTGCTGCGGCTGTTTTTTGCATGTCCTTGGCCCAGCTTTCCGGCGCATTAAATATCCGGTCCCGGAATAGTAATTAATATAAATTTAACCAAAGGATGGTGAAGGCGATATTTATTCTGCTGAGGCGTAATAATCTGCGCAAACTGTTTATTTTCATGATCATATGCGTTTTTTTGTTACTGCTGTTAATCGTCCGGCTGGGGGATCGGAACGTGCCGGCGACGGCGGAGCCGCTTTACCATGGGAACGAAAGTAAAAAAGAGATCGCGCTGTCCTGTAACGTTTTTGGGGGTGAGGAATATATTGGTCCGATGCTGGAGATTCTGACAGAGAAGCAGGTAAAGATGACTTTTTTCATCGGCGGGACCTGGGCGAAGAAGTTTCCCGAGCTGGTTAAAAAAATACAAAGTCAGGGTCACGAGATCGGCAGTCACGGTTATGCCCACCCTCATCCGGATCGGATATCCAGATCAGCCAATTATAATGATATAATCAAAGCAGAGCGTATTTTAAAAGACATTACGGGGCAAAAACCTGTTCTCTATGCGCCTCCTTACGGAGAAAGGGGGGGCGTGGTGCTGCAGGTGGCGAATGAATTGGGTTACCGGACTATTTTATGGAGTATTGATACCATTGACTGGCAGGGGCCCAGTCCCCAGGTGATTAAGGAACGGGTGTTGAATAAAGCCCATAACGGCGGCATTGTGCTGATGCATCCCACAGCGTCCACTGTGGCGGCGCTGCCCGGTATTATTGATACTTTGCAGGAGCGGGGCTATAAGTTGGTTCCGGTGGGTGCAATGGCGCGGGAAAAATGATGGGCCGCCATAATTTACACAAGGATTTTATGACGGGGCCAAGAACTTTAATACAGTGACATCTGGCAGGGTAAGGTAAATTTACCCGCATGGGGAGGCAAATAGGTGATTGAAACAGCTGAACTGGCTAACGGGGTTAAAGTAGTGACGGAAAAGATTCCGCATGTGCATTCGGCCTCGATTGGAATTTGGGTAGACGTTGGTTCCCGGGACGAGGGCGAACACCAGGCCGGCGTCACTCATTTTATAGAACACTTGCTGTTTAAGGGTACCGAGAGGCGCACCGCCAAGGAGATCGCGGAGGAATTGGACGCGGTAGGCGGCCAGTTAAACGCCTTTACCACTAAAGAGTATACCTGTTATTACGCCCGGGTACTTGACGAGCATTTGCCGCTGGCGGTGGATTTGCTGGGCGACATGCTGTTTCATTCCCGTTTTGACGCCGTTGAAATCGACCGGGAACGCAATGTTATTCTGGAAGAAATAAAAATGTGCGAAGACGCGCCGGACGAGTTGGTGCACGATGTTTTTGCCGGCACGATCTGGCAGGACCATCCCTTGGGCCGTCCGGTCATCGGCAGTGAACAGTCGGTGCGCAATCTGTCCCGGGATGATTTGCTGTCCTTTTACAAGCAGTTTTATATTCCGGGCAATATTGTGGTGGCTGCCGCCGGTAATTTTGAACCAGGGCAGCTGATGGAACTGCTGAACCGGATTTTCGGCGGGTTAACCGGCGGCGGGAAAAAACGCTGTTTTGTGGCTCCGGAACCGTCCAAACAGGCCTTTTGCCGGACCAAGGATACCGAACAGGTGCACCTTTGCCTTGGGGCGCCCGGTTTACCGATGGATCATGACCAAATATATGTTTTTCAGTTGATCAATACCGTTTTGGGCGGCGGGCTTAGTTCCAGGCTGTTTCAGGAGATCAGGGAGCAGCGCGGCCTGGTTTACTCGGTGTTTTCCTATCACAGTTCCTACCATGACTCAGGGTTGTTTTGTGTATACGCCGGGTTAAGTATGCGCAATGTGGGCGAGGCCTTGGACTTAATTGTCCGGGAGATTAGGAAGATCCAGCGCCAGGGGGTTAGCCAGGCGGAACTGCAGCGGGTGAAAGACCAGTTAAAGGGCAATTTGCTGCTTAGCCTGGAAAGCGTCGGGACCAGAATGAGCAGATTGGGCAAATCCCAGTTGTATCTGGGTAAGATCACTTCGCCGGAGGAAATCGTCCGCCGGGTGATGGCGGTGACCAATGACGACATTATGGAATTGGCCCGGACTTTACTGCAGCCGGAATACTTCAGTTTGGCCAGTGTCGGTCCCTGGCCGGATGCGGACATCTTCCGGGAGGTCGCCGTCAGGGTGCGGTCGGCGGGGGAGAAGGACCATGAAGGTTAAGTTTAAAAAGCTCCATCCGGATATCGGGATTAATATCCCGGCGCCGGCTTACGCCACCGCCGGAGCGGCGGGCATTGATTTGGCGGCGGCTATCAGGGAACCGCTGGTGCTCAATCCCCGGGCCAGAGCGATGATCCCCAGCGGTTTGGCGGTGGATATCCCCGGCCGCGATCTGGTGGGACTGGTTTTCCCCCGCAGCGGTCTGGCGGCCAAACACGGTGTGGCTATGGCTAATGCCGTGGGGGTAATCGACAGCGATTACAAAGGGGAAATAATTTGCCCGGTGCAAAACAACGGGACCAAACCTTACGAGATTAAACCGGGCGACCGGATCGCCCAGCTGGTTTTTGTGCCGGTATTGCAGGTGGAGATTGAGTTTACCGAGGAGCTTACGGACAGCGCGCGGGGCGCTGACGGTTTCGGCTCCACCGGCCGGTAAACTCGAGGTTCGAAGTTCGAGGTTCGAGGTTCGAGACTATACAGGGTTAAAGTCAAGGCCCGCAAAACTATTAACCGTAAGCGACTTCTCGGAGAGCGTGAGCGCACGGTTAATAGTTTTGCGGGCCGCTTGATGCCGAACAGTAACTAAATAAAGTGACTGATTGTTGTTTGATGGTTACTTGACTTGAATGGAATTTGAACCGGGCAGTCATAGCCCGGTTTTATATTTATACTTGAGACGATAACCATTTGAGGAATATTATGCATTTTGGCCAATATACTTTGATACGGAGGGTGCGCCAGTTCAGTGCGTGTAATATAGTTGGGTGAAAGTCCCGACCCGGTAAAGTTTAGCGAACAGCCGGTACCGAGTCCTTGGAGCCGAAGCCGCGAGGTGAGGTTTAAGC
>WQUS01000335.1 GCA_009781965.1 Bacillota bacterium
ATGAAAGTCCCTACGGGCTGCCCGCTGAATTGCAGGCCCAAATATATAAAAATATTGGCCCGGAAACTTTCAACCGCTATCCGGATCCAGGGGCCGAAGAACTGGTCAAGGAAATCAGCTCCTGCTACAAGCTCCCGCCGGAACAAATCATGGTCGGCAACGGTTCCGATGAAATGATCCTGAATCTGATGCTCACTTTCGGCGTCGGCAACCGGGTAATCGTCACCCCGCCGACTTTTTCCATGTACGGCATTCACGCCCGGGTGGCCGGAGCGGAAGTTGTGGCCGTGCCCCGGGAGCAGAACTTCGAACTGGTAACGGATGACATCATCCGGGCCGCCGACGGTGCGGGATTGGTCGTTATCTGCTCGCCCAATAACCCGTCCGGCAATTCCTCCTCCACCGAACAAATTGCCGCCATTTTGGCCGGCTGCCGCTGCCCGGTGGCCGTGGACCAGGCCTATCTGGAATTCGGCGGCGTCGACATGCAGCCGCTGCTGGCCGATTACAACAACCTGGTTATTTTACGCACCATGTCCAAGGCTTACAGTTTGGCCGGTTTGCGAGTGGGGTACCTGTTTGCCGACCCCGGCATTATCCATTATCTGCTCAAGGTAAAACAGCCATTCAACCTGAATAATTTTTCTCAAATCGCCGCCAGGGAAGTATTGCGGCACCGGGAACTGTTTGCCCAGCAAATCGCGCAAATAGCAGAGGAAAGAGAGAAAATGTACCTGGCGTTACAAGCAATACCAAACCTCACCGTCTATCCGTCGGATGCAAATTATTTGCTTTTTGCCGCTCACGGGCAAGCCGCCGGGATTTATCAAGGTCTGCTGCAGCAAAAAGTGCAGATTAGAAATTTTAGCGAACCGCCTCTGGCCCATTGCTTACGGGTAACGGTCGGTACTCCGGAAGAAAACAAAATATTTTTAAGCGCCTTAAGGAAGGTTATTGGCATCCTGGGGGAGAAAAAAAATGATTGAGAGAATTGAGAGAAACGCAGCGCGCTGCTCAACCGTCGAGCGGGTAACAGGCGAAACCAACATCAAACTGACTCTATGTCTGGACGGGAACGGCGAGGCGCAAATCGAAACCGGCGTCCCTTTTCTGAACCACATGTTGACCTTGTTTGCCGGACACGGCGGATTTAACCTGGCCCTAAACGCCGTCGGCGACATTGCTGTGGATGACCACCACACCGTGGAGGATGTTGGGATCTGTTTGGGACAAGCCCTGCGGGAAGCATTGGGCGACAAAGGCGGCATCCGCCGCTACGGCCAGATGATCCTGCCTATGGACGAAGCCTTGGTGCTGGTGGCCATGGACATCAGCGGGCGCAGTTACCTGTCCTTTGACGTGCCGATGCCCCGGGCCAAAACCGGCAGCTTTGATACCGAACTGGTGGAGGAATTCATCCGCGCGCTGGCGGTACAGGCCGGGCTCACCCTGCACGTTAAACTGCTGGCCGGCGCCAACACTCACCATATTATCGAGGCGGTTTTTAAAGGCCTGGCCCGTGCATTGCGCTCGGCGGCGGAGATCATCGACCCCAGCCGAGCGGTGCCTTCCACCAAAGGAGTGTTGTAGCACTAATCAGCTTTTGACGTAGACTGATAAAGCGTAGCGGGGAAAGAGGAAAAACTATTTGATTGCCATTATTGATTACGGCATGGGCAATTTGCGCAGCGTCACCAAGGGTTTTGAAACAATGGGCGTCGAAGTCCGGGTAACAGACAGCCCCGCCGTGGTGGACGACGCCGGAGGGGTAGTTTTGCCGGGGGTAGGCGCGTTTTCCGACGCCATGGATAACCTGAATAAACTGGGTCTGGCCAAAGCCGTTCGCCTGGCGGTAAAAAAAGGCAAACCATTCCTGGGTATCTGCCTCGGATTGCAGTTGCTGTTTGAATCCAGCGAAGAGTGGGGTTTCTCGGCAGGTCTGGCTATTTTCCCGGGCCGGGTGCTCAAACTGCCGGCCGGTTTGAAAGTACCGCACATGGGTTGGAATACCCTTACGGTACGAGATCAATCCTGCCCGCTGTGCTCCGATATCCCGGAAAACGCCGCTTTTTATTTTGTCCATTCTTATTACGTGGCGCCAACCGAACCGTCACTGTCAGTCTGCACTACCAATTACGGCATCGAATTTACATCTGTGGCAGCCCGGGAACATGTAATTGGCATTCAGTTCCACCCGGAAAAAAGCAGTATCCTGGGACTGCGTATCTTGCAAAAATTTGGGGGGTTGGTTGAAAAATGTTAATCATCCCGGCTATCGACCTGCGGGCTGGCAAATGCGTCCGCCTGGTGGAGGGAAAACTGGATCACGAAACCGTCTATTCCGACGACCCGGCGGCAGTAGCCCGCGCTTGGGAAGACAGCGGCGCCCAGTGTCTGCATCTCGTAGATTTGGACGGCGCCTTCGCCGGCGCGCCAAAGAACCTGGCAACCATCAACAATATTATCAACGCGATCCAAATACCGGTTCAGCTGGGCGGCGGCATCCGCGATCTGGATACGGTGGATATGCTGCTGCAAATGGGTGTTTCCAGAGTGATCCTTGGCACCATGGCCATTCAAAAACCAGCTTTGGTGGCTGAAGCCCTGGAGCGTTTCGGCGAGCGGATCCTGGTAGGGATTGACGCCCGGGACGGCAAAGTGGCCATCGAAGGCTGGGGACTGACCGCGGAAAAGGATGTGCAGTCATTGGCCATGGAAGTAAGCCGGATGGGGGTCAGCCGGGTTATTTTCACCGATATTTCCCGGGACGGAACATTAAAGGGTCCCAACCTCGAAGCGATTAAAAAACTGGCTTTAGCCTGTAAAATTAAAGTTATCGCCTCCGGAGGCGTATCCACGATCCAAGACATCGAAGCCCTGAAAAGACTGGAACCTTACGGCGTAGAAGGAGTAATCATCGGCAAAGCCCTGTATGCCGGAACGGTCAATATTCTTGACGCCCTGGAACTGGCGGAAGAAAGAAGGATAGCCTCATGTTAATGAAAAGAATTATTCCTTGTCTGGACGTAAACCGCGGCCGGGTAGTTAAAGGCACCAACTTTGTCAACCTGCGCGACGCCGGCGATCCGGTGGAACTGGCGGCCCTTTATGATCGCGAAGGGGCGGACGAGCTGGTTTTTCTTGACATCACCGCTTCCCACGAAGGCCGCAAAACCGTATTGGACATGGCCAGCCGCACCGCCGAACAGGTTTTTATTCCCTTTACCGTCGGCGGCGGCATCGGCTCTTTGGAAGATATTCAAGCTTTACTCACCGCCGGAGCGGATAAAATATCCATTAACACCGCCGCGGTGCAAAATCCTCAGCTGATCGCCGAGGCTTCGGCCAAGTTCGGCAGTCAATGCATCACT